>NZ_JBLZFY010000006.1:0-95604 GCF_050753365.1 Geminocystis sp. CENA526 | reverse complement strand
GTTTAAATATTAACCTTTCTATTATCCTCATTTTTGGTATATTGGCAAAATTGGGATGCTCCCATTAATGGGAGGAAAAATTAAGGTGGAAAGTGAAGTTAACCAAGGCACAATGTTTTCTTTTACTCTTAATTATATTCCCGTTTGTTCTTTAACTAAATCTAAAATTTTATCCCATCAAAAAATAGTGAGTTTAGGAAAAAATACTCCTGTTTATCGCATTTTAATTGTAGATGATAATGAGGATAATCGTTTACTTTTATCTAAATTATTAAAACCTTTAGGTTTTGCGATTCAAGAAGCGGTTAATGGTAAAGAAGCTGTGGAAATTACCAAAGTTTGGCATCCTGATTTGATTTGGATGGATATAGGCATGGTAGAAATGGATGGTTATGAAGCGACTAAGTTAATTCGAGAATATAGTCAAAAAATTTCTTATTGTCCTGTGATAATAGCATTAACTGCCCATGCTTTTATGGAACAAAAAGAGGATATTTTAAAAGCAGGATGTGATGATATTGTCAGTAAACCTTTCCTTACCAGTATCATTTTTGATAAATTGCAACAATTTTTAAATCTTGAATATGTTTATGAGTCAACATCCCAAAATCCTGTGTTAGACGAGAAAACTTTAACAGCAACAACATCTGATGAAATGATGTCACCTCAACAACTAAAACCATTAAAAATTTTAGTGGCGGAAGATAATCGAGTTAATCAAAAGTTAATTTTAAATTTCCTCAAAAAACTTGGTTATTCTGCGGATATGGTGACAAATGGGCTAGAAGTTTTAAGTTCGATCGAACTCCAGTCCTATGATATTATTTTCATGGATGTAGAAATGCCCGAAATGGACGGATTAACCGCTACAAAAAAAATTCACGAAATATTACCTCCTGATAAGCTACCCGTAATTATTGCCATGACGGCGCACGATGACGAAGAAAATAAACAAACATTTCGAGAAGCGGGAATGATAGATTTTCTACCTAAACCCATAAAATTACCTACTTTACAGTCTATTTTAAATAAAATTGTTTCCTAGTAGTTAAAAAATGAAGCATTTACAGGCAAGATGCCTGTTTTACGGGATTTTTTTTAATAATGAGTACCAGATTTGCGATGATGTACCGCCGTTAAGCCAGTATCTGACAACAGTTTACCATTTTTGGCGATCGAATATAACACCCAATGATCACCACATTCAAGACGTTTGTTGACTTCACATTCAACATAAGCTAAAGCTGAAGATAAAATCGGGCATCCATTTTCAGCAGATTCCCATTCAATGTTAGCAAAACGATCTTCCCCTGGGGCAAAGGGTTTCAAAAATTGTTTCATTAAGTCGATGTGTTTGCCTTCTTCTAAAATATTTAAGACAAATTTACTACCGATAGGCAACAAAGATTCGATCGCCCTCTCCTTCGCCACTGCAATAGTTAAACCGGGAGGGTTAAAGGTTGCTTGAGATACCCAAGAAGCCACCATTGCGCCTTTTAATTCTTCTGTTTGAGTGGTGACAATACATAGAGAACCTACGAGACGACCTAAAGCCTGTTCGGTGCGTGCGCTTAAGGAATTATCGGCAGATTCTTTAGGTTTTAGGGCTTTTTTACGCTTTTTCAAGGCTTGGGCAAAATCTGTACCCGCTTCTTCACAGGTTTTTAAGATAGCTTCCGTTGGCTTAAATTTGACTCGAATTGTCTCGAATCCGAAGCGATAACCTCCATCTTTGAATTTTGATTCTAACAGATCGATCGCCTCTCCGCTCCAACCATAAGAACCAAAAACCCCCGTTAATTTATTGGTATCAGCATTGGCTAAAGCAATTCCTAAGGCACTTTGAATTTGAGTGGGAGCGTGTCCTCCCAATGTAGGAGAACCGAAAATAAATCCATCACATTCTTGAATAGCGGTTTTAATCTCGTCACTGGAGGCAAATTCGGCGTTAATGGATTCTACCCTTACCCCTGCTTTAGTTATACCTCTGGCGATGGCATTGGCTAAAACGGCAGTGTTACCGTAGGCGGAGGCGTAAATTAGGGCAACGTTTAAGGTTTGATTTTGTTGAGTCTCTAACCATTGACGATACAACCCTGTTAATTCTGTTAAACCATATCTTACCAAAGGACCGTGAGATGTGGCGTAAATGTGGGGATTTTTGGGAGAGATTTTTTCTAAGGCTTTTATGACTTGAGTGGCATAGGGTGCAATAACACAATCAAAATAGTATCGTCTATCTTCTTGATAAATTTTCCAGCCTTCATCTAATATTTGATCACCGCAAACGTGAGCAGAAAATAACTTATCAGTATAGAATATTTGGGAGGCTCGATCGAAGGTTAAAAGCTGATCAGGATAACGGGGATTAGGAGTAGTAATAAACTCTAAAATATGATTTTTTCCTAAGTCTAATTCATAATCATTTTTAACCGATATAATATTTAATGATTTTTCTGCAATGGTTTCTGGATAGGTATTTTCAAAAATAGTTTGTAAAGATTTAGCTCCCGTATTAGAAGTGATAAAAGTAATATTTGGGGCTTTTTCTACTAATTTATTTATGGTGTTTGATCGATTTGGATTAACATGACCTAAAATAACATAATCAATCGAATTTAAAGGTATTCTTTGATTTAAAGCCGAAAGAAAAATGTCCGTAAAAGATTCCCCAGGTGGATCAATTAAAGCGATTTTATCCCCTTCAATAACAAAAGAATTAGCCGTAGTACCACGACTTAAACCATATTCTACCTCGAATTTTAATCGATCCCATGTGCGAGAACGAAAAACCCTTGTATCTAAACCAATACTACCGATTTGAACATCTTTAGCCTTACTCATATTTATTCCCCTATATCTATATTTTAGGACTTACACACCAATAATGATATTCTGTCATTCCGAGCGAAAGCGAAGGAATCTCAATTCCTTGATTTTTGCTACAAGTGCGTAACTTCCATATTTATCCTTAGTCTAACTTATCAAAATTTGCGTCAGATTTAATTTTCGATCGACAGCACCGAGTATAGAAATTTATGTAGTTTATAGATTTTAAAATAGTATTCATTAATGAATATAAATAAACGTAACAAAATTTTGATGAAAATGAGAAAATCTTAACTTAAAACGTTGCTGATGAGAGAATATTAAGCAAATTTTAAATATTGTTAAGCAAATCCCACAAGTGAGTCAAAATACCATTATCATCTTGGTTAATGTAGTAGTTAAAGTATTTTGTCGAGAGAGGATACCTCATGACAGTAAGCCCTCAAAAAGAGGCGAAAGCTAAAGTTATTGTAGATAAGAATCCCGTTCCTACCTCCTTTGAAAAATGGGGTAAGCCCGGACACTTCGATCGGACTTTAGCTAGAGGACCCAAAACCACAACTTGGATTTGGAATCTTCACGCCGATGCCCACGATTTCGATAGTCAAACCAGTGATTTAGAAGATATTTCTCGTAAAATCTTCAGTGCTCACTTCGGTCATTTAGCAGTAGTATTTGTTTGGTTGAGTGGAATGTACTTCCACGGAGCTAAGTTTTCCAACTACTCCGCATGGTTAGCAGACCCCTTAAACATTAAACCAAGCGCCCAAGTTGTTTGGCCCATCGTTGGTCAAGACATCCTTAACGCCGATGTAGGCGGTGGTTTCCACGGTATTCAAATCACATCCGGTTTCTTCCAATTATGGAGAGCCTCTGGAATCACCAATGAGTTTCAGCTTTACTGTACCGCCATCGGTGGCTTAGTAATGGCTGGATTAATGCTCTTTGCTGGTTGGTTTCACTATCATAAAGCCGCTCCTAAGTTGGAATGGTTCCAAAATGTGGAATCCATGATGAACCACCATTTAGCAGGTTTACTCGGTTTAGGCTCTTTAGGATGGGCAGGACACCAAATCCATGTATCTTTACCTATTAATAAGTTATTAGATGCTGGTGTCGCTCCTGCGGATATTCCTTTACCCCATGAGTTTATTCTCGAACCTTCTAAAATGGCTGAGTTATATCCCAGCTTTGCTCAAGGTTTAACACCATTCTTTACCTTAAATTGGGGTGCATACTCCGATTTCTTAACCTTCAAAGGTGGTTTAAATCCTGTAACTGGTGGCTTATGGCTCTCTGATACCGCTCACCATCACTTGGCGATCGCAGTATTATTCATCATCGCAGGTCATATGTACCGCACCAACTGGGGAATCGGTCACAGCATGAAAGAAATCCTAGAAGGTCATAAAGGACCCTTCACTGGAGAAGGTCATAAAGGACTCTATGAAATCTTAACCACATCATGGCACGCACAATTAGCCATTAACCTCGCTTTATTAGGTTCTTTGACTATTATTGTTGCTCAACATATGTATTCCATGCCTCCTTATCCCTACTTGGCAACTGACTATGGTACTCAGTTATCATTGTTCACACACCATATGTGGATCGGTGCATTCTTGATTGTTGGTGCAGGAGCTCACGCTTCTATCTTCATGGTTCGTGACTACGATCCTGCTAAGAACGTTAATAACCTCTTAGACAGAGTACTTCGTCACCGTGACGCAATTATTTCTCACCTCAACTGGGTATGTATCTGGTTAGGCTTCCACAGCTTCGGGTTGTACATTCACAATGACACCATGAGAGCTTTAGGTCGTCCTCAAGATATGTTCTCTGACTCTGCAATCCAATTACAGCCTATCTTTGCTCAATGGATTCAAGGTCTTCACACCGCAGCAGCAGGTGCAACCGCTCCTTGGGCAGGTGCAACCGCTAGTTATGCTTTCGGTGGAGATGTTGTAGCGGTAGGCGGTAAAGTAGCAATGATGCCTATTACTTTAGGTACTGCTGATTTCATGGTTCACCATATCCATGCTTTCACCATTCACGTTACTGTATTAATCCTTCTCAAAGGTGTACTTTATGCTCGTAGCTCTCGCTTAGTCCCCGACAAAGCTGAGTTAGGCTTCCGCTTCCCTTGTGATGGACCCGGTCGTGGTGGTACTTGTCAAGTATCTGGATGGGATCATGTCTTCTTAGGTTTATTCTGGATGTATAACTCCATCTCTGTGGTAATCTTCCACTTTAGTTGGAAAATGCAATCCGATGTTTGGGGTACAGTTTTACCTGATGGTACTGTTTCTCACATCACTGGTGGTAATTTTGCCCAAAGTGCAATTACTATCAACGGCTGGTTAAGAGACTTCTTATGGGCGCAAGCCGCTAACGTAATTAACTCTTACGGTTCAGCTTTATCTGCTTATGGCATCATGTTCTTAGCCGGTCACTTTATCTTCGCTTTTAGCTTAATGTTCCTTTTCAGTGGACGTGGTTACTGGCAAGAATTAATTGAGTCCATTGTTTGGGCGCATAACAAACTCAAATTAGCCCCCGCCATCCAACCTCGCGCTTTGAGCATCGTTCAAGGTCGTGCAGTAGGTGTAGCTCACTATCTCTTAGGTGGTATCGTGACTACATGGGCATTCTTCCTCTGTCGAATGCTGTCGGTAGGCTAGAAATGTAAACTTTCACTAACAAGTGGGAGCTAATTCGGCAAAATAAGTTATAAAATAACCAATAAAGCCGTTTTCACAAAAACGAAGAGTTGATAGAACAGTTTAAATACTTGACTATTAACTTCTTAAAAAACAACTTTAAATCACTTGCCCAAGGAGCAAATATTAGTTTCTTTGGGCAAGAGCAAAAAAACAAAATAGAGCAGCGTTTTTGAATCGTTGACCCTCATTGTGTAACAGGAGAATTCCTTTAAAAAGCTATGGCAACTAAATTTCCTAAATTTAGCCAAGATTTAGCCCAAGATCCAACTACACGCCGCATCTGGTACGGAATTGCAACCGCTCATGACTTTGAAACTCATGACGGAATGACTGAGGAGAATCTCTACCAAAAGATTTTTGCTTCTCACTTTGGTCATTTAGCAATCATCTTCCTATGGACTTCCGGAACAGTATTCCATGTAGCTTGGCAAGGCAATTTTGAGCAGTGGATCAAAGATCCTTTAAACGTCCGTCCCATCGCCCATGCAATTTGGGATCCCCATTTCGGTCAAGGTGCGATCGATGCTTTCACCCAAGCAGGAGCTTCTAGTCCTGTTAACGTAGCCTACTCTGGTGTTTACCACTGGTTCTACACCATCGGGATGACCAATAATCAAGATTTATACTCTGGCGCAGTTTTCCTTTTAATTCTGTCTGCTTTATTCTTGTTTGCTGGTTGGTTACACTTACAACCTAAGTTCCGTCCTAGCCTTTCTTGGTTCAAGAATGCTGAATCTCGTTTAAATCACCATTTAGGCGGTTTATTCGGTGTTAGTTCTTTGGCATGGGCTGGTCACTTAGTACACGTTGCTATTCCTGAATCTCGTGGTGTTCACGTTGGTTGGGATAACTTCTTAAGTGTTAAACCTCACCCCGCTGGATTAGCTCCTTTCTTTACTGGTAACTGGGGAGTTTATGCTGAAAACCCTGATACAGCTAGTCAAGTTTTCGGAACTTCCGATGGTGCAGGAACTGCAATCTTAACCTTCTTAGGTGGTTTCCATCCTCAAACCGAATCTTTATGGTTGACTGACATTGCTCATCACCACTTGGCGATCGCTGTTATCTTCATTATTGCTGGTCATATGTACCGCACTAACTGGGGAATCGGTCACAGTATTAAAGAAATTTTGAATAATCACAGACCTCCTTCTGGTAAGTTGGGTGCAGGACACAAAGGACTTTATGACACCGTTAATAACTCTTTACACTTCCAGTTAGGTTTAGCCCTAGCTTGTTTAGGGGTTGTTACCTCCTTGGTGGCTCAACATATGTACTCTTTACCTTCCTATGTGTTCATTGCTAAAGACTATACCACCCAAGCTGCTCTTTACACTCATCACCAGTACATCGCTGGTTTCTTGATGGTAGGTGCTTTTGCTCACGGTGCTATCTTCTTCGTGCGTGATTACGATCCTGAAGCGAACAAAGATAACGTTTTAGCTCGTATGCTCGAACATAAGGAAGCGATTATTTCTCACTTAAGCTGGGTATCTTTATTCTTAGGTTTCCACACCCTCGGACTCTATGTTCACAATGACGTTGTGGTTGCTTTCGGTACTCCTGAGAAACAAATCTTAATTGAACCTGTGTTTGCTCAATGGATTCAAGCGGCTCATGGTAAAGCTCTCTACGGTTTTGATACTTTATTATCTAATCCTGATAGTATTGCCGCTACCGCTTATCCTAACTACGGTAATGTTTGGTTGCCCGGTTGGTTAGATGCTATTAACAGTGGTACTAACTCCTTATTCCTCACCATTGGACCTGGAGACTTCTTAGTACACCATGCCATCGCACTAGGTTTACACACCACCACTTTAATTCTTGTTAAAGGTGCGTTAGATGCTCGTGGTTCTAAATTAATGCCCGACAAAAAAGACTTCGGTTTCTCCTTCCCTTGTGATGGACCCGGTCGTGGCGGTACTTGTGACATCTCTGCTTGGGATGCTTTCTACCTCGCTATGTTCTGGATGCTCAACACTTTAGGTTGGTTAACCTTCTACTGGCATTGGAAACACCTCGGTATCTGGACTGGTAACGTTGCTCAGTTCAACGAAAACTCCACCTATTTAATGGGTTGGTTCAGAGATTATTTATGGGCAAACTCTGCTCAGTTAATCAATGGTTATAATCCTTACGGTGTAAATAACCTCTCTGTCTGGGCTTGGATGTTCTTATTCGGACACCTTGTTTGGGCAACCGGTTTCATGTTCTTAATTTCTTGGCGTGGATACTGGCAAGAGTTAATCGAAACCATCGTTTGGGCTCACGAGCGCACTCCTTTAGCGAACTTAGTTCGTTGGAAAGATAAGCCCGTTGCTCTTTCGATCGTTCAAGCTCGTTTAGTTGGTTTAGCTCACTTCACTGTAGGCTATATCTTAACTTACGCAGCGTTCTTAATTGCTTCTACTGCTGGTAAGTTCGGTTGATAACGGATTTAACTTCATTAGTTAGTAATTAAAATTTAAGCCCTCTACCTTCTTGGTGGGGGGTTTTTCTTTAGATTTGCAAAATACAGGCAAGATGCCTGTTTTACGGTAAGCACTTTAGTTAGGGATTTTGGGGAAATTCTTGAGGACGAACTGTCATTATCTGTGTTGTGCCTTGTCGATCGATCTCTACTTCTAAAGGTTCTCCTATAATACTTAAATCAACTTGCTCTTGAACATCCACAGAAGTTAAAACAGGCACATCTCCCACTTTGAAAATAACATCACCTGCCATAAAACCTGCTTCTTGGGCGGGGGAATTGGGAACTACTTGGACGATTAACACCCCTTGAGTTAGATTGATTGGAAATCCCAAATTTTGGGGAATATTGCCGTTTTTAATCATATCCTGATTAAGAGTAATCATTTGAATACCGAGATAGGGATGACTCGCTTTTCCTGTTTTTTCCAGTTGTTGAGCGATTCTTTTAGCGGTTTCAATAGGAATAGCAAAGCCTAAACCTTGCGCGTTGGCACGAATAGCGGTATTAATACCAATAACCTCCCCTTGAGCGTTTAAAAGAGGACCTCCAGAGTTACCCGGATTAATCGCCGCATCGGTTTGAATGAATTTGACTCGTTTGTCTGGCACTCCTACTTCGGCACTCGATCGACCTAAAGCGCTTATAATACCTACAGTGACGGTATTATCCAAGCCTAAAGGATTACCAATGGCGATCGCCCATTGCCCTGTCGTTAAATTATCGCCATTAGCAAGAGGAATGATCGGTAAATTTTGCCCTTCTATTTTGACTACGGCTACATCTGTCATGGTGTCCACCCCTAACACTTTACCTTCTACAGATTGACCATTTTTCATGACTACTGAGACAACTTTTGCTCCTTCCACCACATGGGCATTGGTCATAATTAAGCCTTCTTGGGATACAATAAAACCTGAGCCTGTACCTTCTTCTATACGATCGAGAGGTATTTGATCAGCGAAAAAATGACGAAAAAGAGGATGATCTAAATTAGGGGGAAGATTGAGCGTCACTTGACGACTAGCATCGATTCTGACAACAGCATCCCCGACTTTTTCTACTGCTGAGGAGATAAAATTAATATTTCTTTCTGTAGGAATAGCTTTTTTGATGCTCGAACTATCAGTAACAGGTACGATCGTGGTATCATCAGGGGAAGATTTAAGGGATGATGGAGCAGTGGTAAACTCTCGACTCCCCCAAATTCCAAGAGCAATACCAATAATAAAAAAGCCTGTGGAGAAAATAAGTTTTATTAAAAATTTGTTCATTTATTTAATTTACTCAACAGCAGTTTAAGTCTAATAATTGTGTTTAAGATCACTCTTTTTTAATCTAACATAACCTTTGTAAAGGATTGAAAGATATTATTGATTACAAAAATACAGGTGGACAGGTGAACAGGGGGAGATTAAAGTTGATTAATTCTAGGATTTATCCATCGATAAAGAAAAACTGTCATTCTGAGGAATAGCAAAGAATTTTCAAGTATTTACTTTTGCTATAAGTGCATTAATTCTTCATTCTTCATTCTTCATTCTTCATTCTTAATTAATTTATGCGCATTTCGATCGAAAAATTACAACAATGGAAACAAGAAAAACGCCCTATAGTTAGTTTAACGGCGTGGGATTATGCCATAGCCCAAATATTAGATTTAGCAGGAATTGACATAATTTTAGTGGGAGATTCTTTAGGAATGGTGGCTTTAGGTCATTCTAGCACTTTACCCGTCACCCTTGATGAAATGATCCATCATACCAAAGCAGTTTGTAGGGGAGTAAATCGTGCCTTAGTGGTGTGCGATTTGCCCTTTTTAACCTATCAAAGCAATATTACCCAAGCTATTGAATCCGCAGGAAGAATTATCAAGGAAACTGAAGCAGGGGCAGTAAAATTAGAAGGTGGCTATCCCTCCATGATTGAAACTATTAGCCGTTTGACAGAAATTGGTATCCCTGTTATGGCGCATATTGGTTTAACTCCTCAATCGGTGAAAATGTTGGGTTATAAAAAACAGGGGATTACTCAAGAAGCTCAAGAAAAAATATTTAATCAAGCCATAGCCTTGGAAAAAGCAGGTGCATTTTCGATCGTGCTAGAACATATTACCGAAGAATTAGGAACAAATATCACCAAAACCCTATCTATTCCGACTATTGGTATTGGTGCAGGAAATGGTTGCGATGGACAAGTATTAGTAACGGCAGATTTATTAGGGTTATCGGCAAAATTACCGCCTTTTGCGAAGTCTTATGCTAATTTAAAGGAGATTATCTTTGATAGTGTTACTCATTTTGCCCAAGATGTGAGAGAACAAAATTTTCCTTAAATTAATCTTATATACTTCTGGCAGAAATCGGGCTAGAAGCCCGAACTACGGAGAAAAATATAGATTTCTCATGGTAAAACTGTAAAACAGGCATCTTGCCTGTATTTTCATAAAAATCGATCGACAATTAACAATGAATAATGAACAATTAACTATTTTGATGGATTGAAAGATTAATGTATAGATTTATTAGTAAAGATTTTTGGCGTAAATTAATTGCTATTCCCTTGAGCCTAGTATCCGTTACTCCTGTCATGGCAAGTATTCCCCGTAATGCAGATCGAACGGAAGAATGTGAGATATTAGTAGTAGGAGGAGGTTTAGCAGGGGCTGCCACTGCTTATGAAGCCTTATTAATGGGCAAAACCGTCTGTTTAACGGATATTACCGATTGGGTTGGAGGACAAATTTCTTCTCAAGGAACTTCTGCGTTAGATGAACGTAGTACTCAAAGACAGGAGTTATTTTTCCCTCGTGGTTATTTGGAGTTAAGAAGTAATCTGGAAAAATTCTATGGTCGATCGAACCCCGGAGAATGTTGGGTAAGTAGTTCTTGTTTTTTGCCTAGGGATGCCCATACAATTCTCGAAAAACAGTTACAAGATGCCGCTAGAAAAGGCAAGGGGACTTTAAAATGGTTTCCTAATACCGTGATTAAAGACTTAAAAATTGAAACCGTTGCCAATGCTGGTACTGGACAACAAATTGTCGAGGCGATCGCCATTCAACATCAACCTCAACCCAATACTCCTCCTCTCAACACCGAAACATTATCGCAAATCATTGAAGATGCTTACACCTACGAAGATTCAGCAAGATTCAAGAAAAATATTATTAGGTTTACTCCTCCTCAAAAACCACGCAAAGAAGGTAAAGCCAATTGGTTTATTGTGGAAGCCACAGAAACAGGGGAGTTAATCGGCTTAACGGATGTACCTCATCGCCTTGGGATTGATCCTCGATCGGAATTAGAACCATCATCTTCAAGTGCTACACCTGATCCTTATTGTACTCAAGGATTTACTTATACCTTTGCGATGGAAAAAACCGCCGAACCTCAACCACAACCTGAACCGCCCTTTTATCAACAATACGCCCCTTACTATAGCTATGAATTGCCTAGATTAGCGGATTTTGATCTCGTTTTCACCTATAGACGAATTTGGAAAGAGCAACCCAGTGAGATGGTAAGTTTTCAAGGTATTAGCTTTACAAAACCTACTCCGGGTGATATTTCCATGCAAAACTGGACATGGGGAAATGATTATCGCCCGGGTACATCAAGAGACAATTTAATTTATACCAAAGAACAATTACAACAAACAGGACAATTTAACCCCGGCGGATGGATGGGGGGATTGCGCACAGAAACCCTCCGCAAAGGAGAAGAAAACGCCATTGGTTTTTATCATTGGTTAGTCGCAGGTACAACGGATTCTCAATTAGGGGATGGTGTCAAAAAACCTAATCCCAATCACATATTCTTAAAAGGTTTAGATTCTCCTATGGGTACAGTACATGGTTTATCCAAATATCCTTATATGAGGGAAGGTAGAAGAATTATTGGTCGTCCTAATTATGCTCATCCTAACGGATTTGTGGTCAATGAAATTGATATTTCTCGCCGTAACTATAAAGATGACTATTATCGTCAAACCCTCACCCCCGAACAATATCGCCGTTTACAAGCCTTATTGTCTGGTTTGGAGGGATTTTCGGTTTTAAGTGGTCAAACTGACCCAGATGACGTAAAAAATCGCACTCGATCGACAATTTACCCTGATGCTGTGGGTATTGGACACTATGCCATCGATTTTCACCCTTGCATGACAGAGTATCCCCACGAAAAACCGGGTAATACCGAGAGAGAAGGAGAAAGACGAGGACAAGGACAGGCATATCCCTTCCAAATCCCCTTATCGGCTATGATTCCCCAAAAAATCGATAATATGTTAGTAGCAGGAAAAAGCATTGCCACCAGTCACATCGCCGCCGCCGCTTATCGAGTCCATTCCTTTGAGTGGTCATCAGGAGCAGCCGCAGGTATTACAGCATCAATGGCTTTACAAAGGGGAATTTTACCGTATGAATTTACAGAGGGTTTTGCTTTCCGTAACAAAAACCTACAGGATTTAAAAGCGACTTTAGAGAAAAGTGGTAATCCCACTCAATTCCCTAACACTTCCATTTTTAATTCCGATTGGGATGATTGGAGATAATCTTGAGAATGGGTAATAGGTAATGGGTAATGGGTAATACCTAGATTTTTGATTTATTAAAACTATTCACTATTTATTTGTTAAATCAAGTTTTATTGTTTTAATGAATCGTGTTAAAATGTATCAAGACGAAAAAATAAGTTATCAAAATTTTAATCACCTTAAATCTTTTATTTAATAAACATTTCCATAAATACAGGCAAGATGCCTGTTTCACAGTGATAAAATATTAATTTTTGGAGAAGTTTAATCAGATTTTTTGGTTTTAATTCTAGTCTCAATATTATTTTTTCTACAAATACAAAAAGATTAAAACAATTTTTCTTGGTTAGTGTATATGGATAATCAAATAAATATTTCGGCTGTGAAAGCTGGAAGTAACTTGAGTTTCTTTGAAAAATACTTAACGGTATGGGTAGCACTTTGTATCGTATTAGGGATTGGATTCGGTCGTATTTTTCCCTCGATCGCACAAAATCTTGATGCCATGAGTATATATAATGTTTCTATCCCGATCGCTATTTGTTTATTTTTCATGATGTACCCTATCATGGTGAAAATTGACTTTTCACAGGCAGTAAAAGCGATACAAACTCCTAAACCTGTCGTTTTAACTCTCGTGGTGAATTGGTTAATTAAGCCTTTCACTATGGTAGTTTTTGCTCAATTTTTTCTGGGTTGGTTATTCTCTCCCTTACTCACTGAAACAGAAATTATTAGGGGGGAAGTGGTAACAATAGCACAATCTTATATCGCAGGTTGTATTTTATTAGGCATTGCTCCTTGTACTGCGATGGTGTTGATGTGGGGTTATCTTTCCTATGGTAATCAAGCTCATACATTAGTCATGGTAGCGGTAAATTCTTTAGCAATGTTGTTTTTATACGCACCTTTAGGCAAGTTATTATTATCAGCAAATAATGTCATTGTGCCTTGGGAAACGATCGTATTTTCGGTGTTAATTTATGTGGGATTGCCCTTAATTTGTGCTGTCTTTAGTCGTTATTGGATTTTTAAATATAAAGGTAGAAAATGGTTTGAAACTCAATTTTTACATTATCTTTCCCCTATTGCGATTAGTGCTTTATTATTAACTTTAATTCTTTTATTTGCTTTTAAAGGAGAATTAATTATTAACAATCCTTTGCATATTTTCTTGATAGCAATTCCCCTATTTATTCAAACTAATTTTATTTTTTTTATCAGTTATGTTATCGCTTTAAAACTGAATTTATCCTATGAAGATTCTGCCCCAGCCGCTTTGATTGGTGCGAGTAATCATTTTGAAGTTGCGATCGCAACGGCGGTGATGTTATTTGGTTTAAATTCAGGGGCGGCATTAGCTACTGTAGTAGGAGTTTTGATCGAAGTCCCCGTTATGTTAATGTTAGTAGAGATATGTAAAAAAACTGCTCCTTGGTTTAAAAGAGAGCCTGATAAAGCAACATTATTTGATCCTCGATTAATTCATTAAACTTAAATTATGTCTAAAAAAAGGTGTCAGGTATCAGGTTGCAGGTATTAGGTTAAATTCAAACTGTTAATTTATAACAATTGCATTTTTAAAATAATCAAAGTTATAGATGATAAAGTTTATAATAATTATTTTCTATTAATTTTACATAATTACTGTAGAATAACCATTTTATAAGTAGCTAAAATCCTATCTAATAATAGTTTTGATTTCTATTTTAATTAGGGTTTGCTAAATAAATCAAAAGATTAAGCTAGTTTGCATTGAAGTTTACTGGTGATGATAGGGAAAAGGAAAGAGGGAAAAGGAAAGAGTTAAGAGTTTCAGTCATTTTTTTATTCTTCATTTTCTATGAATTTCTCTTTACGTCAACGGTTAAATATCTCTCGGTTTGCGATACATCACCCTTGGTTAACTATTAATTTTTGGATAGCGGTTAGTGTGGCAGGGTTATTGGCTTTTTCTTCCCTCAAATATGCCTTGTTTCCTGATGTGACTTTTCCCGTTATCATCATTCGCGCTTCGGGTAACTTCGAGACGGTGGTAGAAACAGAAACTAATTTGACAAGTCCGATCGAGCAGTCTATACTTAACCTTGATTCGATCGAAAGTGTCGCTTCTTCAACCTTTCCTAATCAAACTGTTATCACCTCCCTGTTTTTTGCAGGAGATAGCCTCGATAATGCCGAAAATAGCATCAAAAAAGTACTTGAAACTGTAAAGTTACCACCATACAGCGAGATCGAGATACTCCCCTATAACTTGAATGAGTCATCAGCTATTAGTTATGTCTTGACTAGCGAAAACTTAACTGTAGAAGAAATAACGACTATCGCCACAGAAAAAATTATTCCCCCCTTAGAATCGATCGAAGGTATCCTTAAGATAAATATTCTCGGCTTAGAATCTCCTGATAATGAAGATATATCTCCCTCTTTGATTCGCTTTAATGGTGAAGAAGGATTAGGTATTCAAGTGATTAAACGAGGAGATGGCAATACCTTAGAGGTGGTTAGAGATGTAGAAATTGCCATGACAAAATTAACTCCCTCTTTAACTGATAGTGATATTGAGGTAAATATTGCGCAAACGGAGGCGACTTATATTAAAGAAGCCACCCAAGCCACGATCGATACTTTAGTTTTAGCTATCATTTTAGCCATAGTCATAATATTTCCTTTTCTGGGTGACATAAAAGCCACCCTTATCACCGCCTTAGCTATTCCTATATCTTTATTGGGTACATTTATTGTCATGGCGATAGGGAATTTTAACCTAGAAAGTATCACATTATTGGCTCTTGCGTTAGTTATCGGTATCGTGGTAGATGATGCCATTGTGGATGTAGAAAATATTAGCCGTCTGATACAAGCAGGAGAAACTCCTAAACAGGCGGCGTTAAAAGGTAGTGACGAAATCGGTTTGACTACCTCCGCCTCAACTTTAACTATTGTGGCAGTATTTCTTCCCGTTGCCTTAACTACGGGTAATGTGGGACAATTTTTTAAACCTTTTGGCTTGACGGTATCCGCCGCCGTCATCATTTCCTTGTTAGTGGCGCGCACTCTTTCTCCCGTTTTGGCTATGTTATGGTTAGGGAAGTCTCAGAGAGGGGAAAGCCTGAGAGAGGGAGGAGAGGAGGAAGAAAAGGGGAGGGGGAAGACAGGAAGACAGGAATACAGGCAGACAGGAAGACAGGCAGATAGGAAGACAGGCAGACAAGGGAGATTCATTCTTAATTTTGAATCTTTAGGCGATCGAGTTTTAGAGAAATATCGTAATCTGTTGATATGGTCATTATCTCATCGTAAAATTGTTTTAGTGATTGCCTTAACTAGCTTCATTGTCGGTATTGGTTTAATTCCGTTGATTCCCCAAGGTTTTATTCCTCAATTAGACAGAGGAGAATTTAACGTTATCTATACTAGCCAGTTACCGAATATTCCCATAGGTGGGAATGTTAATCAAAATTCTGAGGAGGAAACCCCCGTTAATGATGATAATTCTTCTAGTTTTGGCTGGTTAGGGGAAATTCGTCAAAATCCCGATGGTTTTCTGTTACGAAGAAGTCGCCGTGTTGGAGATAACATCGAAGCCTCTATTTTAGAAATTCCTGAAGTGGAGTCAACTTTTAATATTGTCGGTTTTCGTGGGCAACCTAATAAGGGTAAAATTTATGTCAAGTTAAGAAAGGATAGACAATTTTCCACTGCCCAAGTACAAAATAAAATAAGAGAAAATCTACCAATTATTAAAGGGGTAAGTATCAGTGTTGAGGATATAAAATTTGTTGACACGGGAGACGGGAAACCTTTTTCTTTTGCTTTACAGGGTGAAAATTTGACATCTCTTTTTGAAACGGCGATAGAAGTAAAGCCTTCTTTAGAAAATTCATCTGGTTTAACGGATTTAACGGTGTCTCCTGATTTACCTGATAATATCGATAATATCATTACTATAGAACGTTTTAACGGGGTTCGATCGATCACTTTTTCGGCAAACATAGCACCGGGTTACGTCTTAGGTGATTTAACCACCGAAGTTGTTAATACCATCTCTCCTTTACTCCCTTCGGATGTCAATATCTTTTTAGGAGGAGACTACGGCAGAATGAAGGAAGTTGCCCGACAGTTTACTATTATCTTTGTCCTCTCGATCGTGTTTATGCTATCGTTACTATGGTTGTTATTCGGTAGTTTAATTGAACCTTTAGTCGTAGGTTTTACTTTACCCTTATCCATTGTCGGCGCTATGGTGGCTTTACTTATCACTCAAAGCGACTTCGGTATGATTTCTCTCATCGGAGTTATTTTCTTGTTAGGGTTACTCGACAAAAATGCCTTACTTTTAATAGATTATGCCAAGCAACAACGTCAAAAAGGAATGTCAAGGGAAGATGCCATCATTTTAACAGGCGTAACAAGACTGCGCCCGATTTTAATGACAACTTTTTCTACCATCTTAGGAATGTTACCCATTGCCTTGGGGTGGGGTGTCGGTGCAGAATTAAGGCAACCTATGGCGGTAGCTATCATTGGCGGTTTAATCACTTCTACCCTTCTTAGTCTGATTATTGTACCTGTTTTCTACTGCTCGATCGAAGATTTTTGGTTAAAAATCAACATCTTTGGTAAGAAAATTTAAAGATTAGGTACTCAAAAATTATTTATAATAGATTTCAAGTAAAAAAGACTTTTGTGCAACCCTTACACAAACTTATGAAACAAAATAAGATACTTTCCACGCAATCAATAATTTCTGATACTGATAACAATGTGTTGAAAAATAAACTAAAGAGGATAGAAATAAGAGAAAATGAAGCACAATAAACCCTACTTAGATTAGGGTATCATCCCGAACATATAAATGAAGGTAACATTATTTATACAGAATTATTAAATGATAATTTAATTACTTTAGAGCAGTTTTTAGAAGATTCTTAAAATTTTTTTTATTTATGCTATGATAAATTTAGCATTTTCCTATCTCGATCGAACATGAACGAAAAAATAATGCTATGAAAAGAGGAATAATATTGTGATTCGAGGAATAGCGAAGGAATCTCGAAACATTTTTAAGCAAAATATTGTCATTCCTATAAACTCAAATATTGTCATTGCGAGGCAACGAAGCAATCTCAATTAATTGAAATGTTATCTGTCATTGTGAAGGATAGCAAAGGAATAATCTGGTGACGCAATAAATCTTTTTCATCACCAATAACCATTCATTCTTCTGGGAGTAAAATCATGTCTAAATATCTCAAAAACATTACTCTACTTACTCTTTTTCTCGTTATGGCTTATCCTAGTTATGATTTCGTAAGAGATTTTACTAATAATAGAATGACGAGAGTTCAAAATACAACCTACAATTTTTCTCGTTATTTGCGCTCGTGAAGTACCTAATACTAACCTTCGGTATAGTGTAGGCTTCTCGTCTCATCTGCCAATGCTTTACAATACTCCGAACCTAATCTAAGATAGGTATTAAATCATCATGAGTTTCAAAAGACACTTTGAAGGCTTCTCCCTCCTCAATAAAGTTGTAACCAGTAGCTAAGATGCTTTCTCTTTCTTCCTCCCCTACATAGATATATGTACCAAAACCAGTACTAGAATATCACTAATTCAAGTTTATGATCCACATTTCTTATGGTGTAAAAGTGATAATAAAACAAGTACCCTCATCACTACCATTCACTTCTATTTCTGCGTCTAACTGTTGACTTAATAATCTCACAAGGCGCAACCCAAGGGAGTTATTTCTTTCCCAGTCTAAATCAGGAGGCAATCCAATACCATTATCTCTTACTTCTAATCTTATAGGTTCTTGGTCTTTAGTAATCAAATTGATGGTGACTTCTCCTTCTCTTTGGGGAAAGGCGTGTTTAAAGGCGTTGGTAACTAATTCATTGATTAATAATCCTGCGGGGATAGCGGTTTCAATACTTAAATAGCATTCTTGCAGATGAGTAACGGGTTTGATGCCTGTGTGATAATGGTTATAGGAAAGGAAAAGATTTGATACCAGACGGTTAATATATTCAGCAAAGTTGATCTCAGAAAGGTCATTGGATTGGTATAATAATTCGTGAATAACCGCCATACTTTGAATACGATTTTGACTATCTTCAAAGAGATTTTTCACTGCTTCGTCTTCGATATAACTAGATTGTAGGTTAAGCAATCCTGAGATAACATAAAGGTTGTTTTTGACTCGATGATGGACTTCTTTCAGTAGAATTTCCTTTTCTTGTAAGGATTTAAAGAGTTTTTCTTCCGCTTCATGTCTTTCGGTGACATCGGTAGAGATACCATCGATACTAATTGCTCTACCATATTGATCATACACTATGTGCGATCGTTCTCGAATCCAGCGAGTATGTCCTGTGGATAACTCAATTTTATATTCCAATTCCCAATTTTTACCGTATTCGTTTTGTAAAACTCCTAATTGGTAGTCTTCCATAATATCTGCCCATGTTTCTTCTACTAATTGACGATATTCGGGTACTACCATATCTAATAAAATACCACGATTCACTAATATATCCGCAGGAGAATAGCCGTATAATATCTGACAAGCAGGGTTAATGTATCGTAAATTTAAGTCAGGTAAAGACATTGACCAAACTACATCCTGTAAAGAACTTAGCACACTATTTAATCTCGCTTCGCTTTGTTGTAGAGACTCCTCTGCTTTTTTTCGATCGCTAATATCGTTAATTACAGCGATAAAGTAAGAAGGATCGACAGACACCCATACCACAGACATAGTAAGATTAACCCATAAAAGTTTGTCATTAGCACATATTAACCTGATTTCCCGTTCAAAAGTAGCATTATTTCCTCCTAATAAACTAGATAAATCTGTCAGGGTAGGAGAAACATCATCGAGATGAATGAGGGAATGAAAATCTATATCCACTAACTCATCACGGGAATAACCGATTAATTGACTAAACTTGTCATTGACTAAAGCTAGTTTACCGGGGAGACTTACTTGGAGAATACCAACGGCAGCTTGATGAAAAATACTGCGAAAACGTTGTTCACTTAATTTTAAACGAAGTTGGGCTAATCTTACTTCTTCGATGTCTTGCCCACAGGCAATAATACCAATGCCTTCTCCATGATTATCGGTAAAACGGTTAACATTCCATAATATTGTTCTTTCGTTACCATCGGCAGTTAATACTTTGTTCTCTAAATTACGATGAACTTGTCCTTGGTGTAAAGTGAGATTTAATGTATTTTTAAAAGACTCTCTTTCAGATGGAGGAATAAACAATAGGAAATAGTCTTCTCCTAAAACTGAATCTCTACGCCAACCAAACACTTTTTCTGCTTCTTCGTTCCACTCTACTATACGATAATCTTGATTGAGTACCACTAAAACTGTACCAGTAGTCTGGACAAATGTTCTTAATTGAGTGGTAGTGTGTTCGAGTTCTTCTGTCCTATCTTTGACTCGACTTTCTAATTCTTCATTGAGGATGCGCAGTTGCGATTCGGCTTGTTTGGCTAAGGTTATGTCTCTGGCGGTGGCGTAAATAATACCTTCTTCGTAGGGGAGGCTTTTCCATGCTAACCATCGATATTGCCCATCACTGGTTAACCAACGGTTTTCAAAGTTAACGCTAGGGAAACCATTACTGAGTTTTTCTAATTCTTCTTTGGTAATTTCCACATCGTCAGGATGAACAAAAGATAGCATATTTTGATTGATCATCTCACTGGAATTATATCCTAGGGTAGTTAAAAAACTAGAGTTGACTCGTTTAAATGAACCATCTACCCCTGTGATACAAAACATATCTAGGGATAAGTTAAAAAAGTAATCTAGTTGTCGTTGCGATCGAGTCCTATCAATAGCAGTAGCTAAAACATTGGCAACGGTTTGTAAGAAGTTAATTTCTTCGGGAGTGAATTTACGGGGGGTTTTACTGTAGATACCCATAACCCCAAAACAATCCCATTTTCCGCCAATATTAACGGTAGCAGCGCTGATAATACCAGTATTGTGTAGAATGGGGGAAGGGCTAAAACGGGTTTCTATCATCAAGTCTTCTGTGATGACTGGATTCATGACTTTTAATGTATAACCCGGCATCCAACGAGGTGACGAACCAATTTGAGCTAACCCTATCCATTCTTTTGTCCAACCTATCCCTGCTCTTAACACAAAAGAGGCTCTATTTGGTTGTAATTGTAACAAATCGCAATATTCGACTTTGAGAGTTTCCCCCACAATCTTAACGGTGGTTTCCATTAGGGTTTCTAAGTCATTATTGATTAAGGCAGTGTTGCCTAAACTAGCAATGGCGGTTTGATATTGTGCCACTTGGAGGGCTTTTTGGGCGTATTCTGATTGTTGTATTGCGATCGCAACTTGTGCCGCTAATTTTTGCAGTAATTCTAATTCATCTTCTAACCAGTGACGGGGTTGACGGCAATTTTGGGCTGCGAGTAATCCCCATAAACCATCATGGAATATAATCGGCACCACTAGGTTAGCTTGTATTTCTATACCCAATAATAAATCTAAATGACAAGGGGAAAGATTAGCCTCGAAAACGTTGTTAACGGCTTGAATCCTCCCGTTGAGATAAGGTTGGATAAAGTCTTTGACAAAACAATGATCTTGTACTACTCTACCAACGATCGACATTACTCCCTTGACGACAGATTCGGCGATAATAACTCCGTCACCATCGGGGTATAATTGATAAACGATGACTCGATCGCAATCTAAAAACTGTCTTACTTCATTAACAGTACTGTTTAAAATTTCTTCTAAATGTAAAGATTTGCGAATGCGTTGACTAAGTTGTGATAGTAATTTTTCTTGCTCAACCTGTTTTTTTTCTACTTTAAAAGCGGTTTTTATTCTGTTTAATTCTTTTTGTTGTTGTCTTAAATATTCCTGTTGCCAAGAAGGGGTTAATACTTTGATTAAATGATGAGCGCTGATGATATTTAATCGATCGTATATTTTAAAATAATAATTATCAGAATTATCTTTATAGTCATTAGAATAATCAGTTACCAAACAAGAATTAATTTCTGAATGAGGAAAATCATGGTTAATTAATAGATAAGAATTTTCTACTATTAAGTTGCTAATTAGACTAATTTTTTCAGTATCTTCCCGACAGGGTAACTCATTAAGTTTTAATTCCGCAATAGTTTTGTTTTTCCAATCAGGAATAAGAAGATTATTTATTAATGTTTGATAAGTAAAGATTTTTAAACGACAATCATGCTCAAAAATAAATCCATCAATATTGTTATTACTACTTAGTTTTTTTATAATAGACAATATACTATTATTTTCATGGACAACAGTTAAATTAGGTTCAATTAACTCTGATATAGGAATACTTTGATAAAAAGATTCAGTATTAAAGTAACGACAAAGACTTTTAGCCGATATAATTCCTATGATATTATTATCTTCATTTAAACATCCATAAATGGGATATTTTTTATGATAAATATTTTCAGCAAGAATAAAGATATTAGGTAATTCTTTTTCTTGATAACAGGGAAAACTCTCACAAAAATTTTTTGCCCTAAAAGAATAAATATTCACATTAGAAGCAATTATTTTGAGGATGGTTTTCTGACAAATAACACCAATGGGAATTAAATTATTTACCACTATCAAATATTCATATCCCATCGCCATTTTTTTTACCACATCTGTAAAAGAAGTATCGGGTAAAATCAGAATAGGGTGATAGTCAATAATTGTCTGATTTAATTCCTCATGGAAAGCCATAGTTTAAATTAGGAATGAAGAATGAAGAATGAAGAATGAAGAATAAAGAATGAAGAAGTAAAAATAGTTTTAGTCGTTAATCAATAACCCATCATGTAATAAATCGCGCAGCGTTGCGAGGCAGGAAGCAATCTGATGGCTAATAGCTAACGTCTGCTAAAGCGACTCATGTAAAAATTACTAAAATTGTCATTGCGAGGTAACGAAGCAATCTCGAAACCTGATATTATTTATACTAACGTCTATTTTAATAACTATTCACTATTCATTATTCACTATCAACTATTCACTCTATAAGAAAGAGGCTCACAAAATTGCTCTATTCCTTGTTTAATAACATAAATAATAACAGGAGTTATTAATAGGGGAGGGCAAATTTTTTTCTCTAATAGGGCATTTACTGCGGTTTCAATGTAATTATCTTGTAAATCTGCTCTTAAATTTTCCTCACAAATGGCTACCCGACAGCGTTTCGCCCAACCATCTAACCAATCCACCCGATCGATCGATTGTCCTATGGCAAGTGCGATCGAGGTTGCACCATCTTCTAAATCACCTTCAGCATCTTCAATCATATCTAATGCCATCATAGCAGGTTCACATTCGGCTAATTGATCTCGATAGTAACTAATTTCTTGAGTGGTTAACTGCATAAATCTTTAATAGGGTGTGATAAAAAAGTCCAATGATGAAGAAAGGGAAAAGTAATGAGTAATGAGTAATGAGTAACGTAGGGGCTTAATATATTAAGCCCCCCCCCATCAGAAAATAATAACTATTTGTTAATTCCACCTGTCTTTTAGTCTCCTAATTCCAAATTCTCCTTACCTGTCTCTTATTTTTATTCTACATTCTGCATTCTCAATTCTGCATTCTTAATTCTCCATTATTCTTTGACGGAATAATTAAAAGGGAAATTTGTTTGTAATTGAATCAACTCATCTCGATGAGCTTGAATAGTAATTATAGTATCATTGGATTGATTATTTTCATCTAAACGAAAGGCTACTTTTTCGATTCTTTTTGCACCTTTCCAATAGAAAAAACCTGCTAATGGAGAAAGTATTAATAGCCAAATAAATAAGTAAGTTTCTGTGGAAAATAACATTGATAAAACTAGGGCAAAACAAAACAATCCACAACCTGCTAAAAAACTTAAAAAAACTGCTAAAAAAACACTAGGAGAGACTAAACCTTCTAAGGTAACTTTATTGGTATCAGGTTCGATCGAGCTTACTTTATAGGCTCTTTGTTGAAAATAATCCCTTAAATAACTTAATATATTATCTTGACTATCTTGACAAGATATTGTAACAATTTCAGTTCTATCTTTGATACTTCCTCGAATGAAAAAGAATAAACCAATCATCAATAAAAGAGTTAATAAAAATGTTGAAATCATGGTTAATAGTTAATAATGAATAATGAATAATGAATAATGAATAATGAATAAATTATAATTAGAAATAATTTTGATCTAAAACTTGTTCAAGACTATAAGGACAATTTTGAGGAAAATCAACAGAATGATTTGTTTTTTCCTGACTATATCTTAAAGCAGATTGATATATTTTAGATAATTTTTTTTCTAAAAAAATCTTTAAATTTGTTGTTAAATCAGCTTCTATTTGACTGCGAAAACTAACAATTTCTGAACGCCAATGACTAGCATTTCTGATAGATTCTTGTTGCCAGTATTGCAATAATAAAAGATACCTAATAATTTGTTCTGTTAGACTCCTTACTGCTGATTTATCTCGTCTTCCCAAACTTTCTAACTCCTCAATTAAATTGTCTAAATCTAAGTCATTAAATCTTTTTTGTTTTAATAACTCAATAGTTTTTTCTAACCATAAATTATCATCTTTTTCATATAATTTTTGTAAATATTTACTTTGATTTGTTATCATCATTATTTTTTATTTTACCATTTTGTGCAATGATTTTATCTATTTTTTATTATATAATAAAATTTATCCGTAAACTTGGATACCTCCCAGTTTATAATTAAACTTAAGAATTTTCTTGTTAATTTTTCAGTAAAATGATAAATAAATTGTAGGCAATACCCCCACTTCATTAAATTACTCTATGAATAGTTTTTCTAGTAGTTCCACTGTTTTGGCAACCTCTCCTTATATTATTGTTAATAATCAAGGTCAAATTTCTCCTTATTTTGAGTTAAGAAAACCTCAACATATTTTAGGAAGAGATCCCAGTTTAGCTGATTTTATTTTACCATCGGATTGGTCCGTAATTAGTCGTTGTCAAGCTACGATCGAAAAAATTAACAATGATTATTATATCTTTGATGGCGATCGAAATAATGCTAGTAGTAATAAATTATTTATCAATAACTCTTTAATTACTCCCACGGAAGGTTATCGATTAAATAACGGTGATACCATCAGAATAGGGCAAAATGTCAATGTTTTAGTCACCATTCAATTTTTTGATCCTAGTAAGGCTTTTTCTACTGAAAATATTAGCAAAAAATCTATTTCTTTAAAGCAAAAATCTACCGTTTTAGGCAGAGATGAAACTGCTAATTTACAATTAATTGCTCCTACAGTTTCTCGTAAACACGCCGTTATTGACTATCAAAAAGAAGGGGAATATGTTTTATATGATCATAGCAGTAATGGGGTATTTGTTGATGATGTCAAAGTTGATGGAAAAGTCAACTTAAAATCTGGTTCAGTTATCAAAATTGCTCCCTATACTTTAGTTATTCACGGGGATGAATTACTCATCGCTGATAGCGGTGAAAATATCCGTTTAGATGCAGAAAATATTTTACGGGTTGTTAAAGATAAAAACGGTAAATCTATTACGTTATTAAATGACATTTCTTTACCTATTGAACCGGGGCAATTAGTAGCTTTAGTGGGGGGAAGTGGGGCAGGAAAATCAACTTTTATGCGCACTTTATTGGGTATTGAACCGACAACTTCGGGTACTGTATATTTAAACGGTGAAAACTTAAGAAATAATTTTAATATTTATCGCAATCAAATAGGTTATGTACCTCAAGCTGATATTATTCATCGTGATTTGAGAGTAGAAGAAGTTTTACGCTATACAGCTAAATTAAGATTGCCTCCTGATACTGATATTGATGCCATTATCGAAAAAACTTTAGTGGATATTGAGATGGTAGAAAGGCGTGATGTTTTTGTGAAAAATTTGAGCGGTGGACAGTTAAAAAGGGTTTCGATCGGAGTAGAATTATTAGTTGATCCTAAGTTATTTTTCCTTGATGAACCTACTTCTGGATTAGATCCGGGGTTAGACAAAAAAATGATGCAATTATTGAGAAAATTAGCTGATCAAGGAAGAACAGTTATTCTTGTTACCCATGCAACTACTAATATCAACCTCTGCGATCGACTGGTATTTTTAGGGCAAGGGGGCAATTTATGTTATTTTGGAGATTATGAAGACGCTACTAAATTCTTTAATTTAACAACGGGAGATTTTGCTGATATTTATATACAATTAGATAGTAAAGAGGCGGTTTTTGATACATCCAATAAATTTAAAAAATCAGAATTTTACGATAAATATATAACAAAAAAATTAGGTACAGATCATCAAAATAAAGCCACTATTAAGCCTAAAAAAGTTAAGAGCAATTTATTAAAACAAATAGCAATTTTATCCCAAAGATATTATCAATTAATGATTAGAGATAAAACGAACTTAATTATCTCTTTATTAACAGCTCCTATTGGCATATTTTTAATTGATTTAGCTATCAGAGAAAGTGAACCTTTTATTTTACCAGAAGAAGCTGATCCTGCCTTAGCACCTTTAACTCAAACTGTCTTATTTGTCTTCACTTCGGCGGCGATTTGGGTTGGCTTATCCACCTCTTTACAAGAAATAGTAAAAGAGAACGATATTTATTTACGAGAAAGATTAGTAAACCTTAATTTATTTGCCTATTTAAAATCAAAAATAGGGGTATTAAGTGGGTTAGCATTTTTACAAACTATCTTGATGGTAGGGGTGATTTTATTTGCTTTTTCTCCTCCAGAATCGGAAACCATTTCATGGTTAGCAGGGGTTAGTATCACTACATTTTTAACTCTTTTTGCTTCCATGTGCCTAGGCTTAATGATTTCTGCTACAGTGAAAAATAGTACCCAAGCCAACAGCGCTTTACCCTTGCTTTTGTTACCTCAAATCATCTTTTCTGGCGTGTTATTCAAAATAGAGGGTATCGGTAAATATTTGTCATGGTCGATGATTAGTCGTTGGTCTGTAGGTGCTTATGGCTCATTGGTCAATATTAATAATCTTGTACCTGAAGTGAAGATATTACCAGATGGCACGGAAATTGAGCCTCCGTTCAAAATCACCGATGTTTATGATCCTGATTGGAGTAACCTTAGTTTAAACTGGCAAATTCTCCTTCTCCATAGTTTTATTTATATCTCGATCGCATGGTTTATGCAAAAAAGAAAAGATATACTTTAATAAGCTAAGACGTATTTAAGTTTACTGATTGGGAGAGGGAAGAATTTTAACTTTATTATCTATTATCCTTCTCCATTAATAATCATTCCTAATACAGATAATCTCGCTATTTGCAATTCACCTATTACTTTTTCTAAATTTGCATTGTTAGTTTTTCCTAAAGCAATGATAAATAACAATCCTTCCGTTAAGGGAGTCACAATTTTTGCATCAGAAAATTCCATTAATTGAGGGGTGTTATAAATAACAAAATCAAATTCATTTTTTAGTGTTTGAGTGACACTTTCCATCTTATCAGAAGATAAAATGCCCACAGGATTAGCGATTTGACTACCCGCCGTCAGTACAAATAGGTTATCTAATTTTGAGGTTTGAATGGCATCATTGACAGGAATATCATTCGTGATAACATCACTAATTCCTTTGGTGTTTTCTAACCCTAAATAATTATGCAACTTAGGCTCTCGCAAATTCATATCGACTAATAACACTTTTTTGCCTACTAAGGTTGCGGCTTTGGCTAAATAAATACTAATGATCGATTGTCCTTGATTAGCATCAACAGTAGCCATCGTAATGGATTTGATCGATCGAGTTGAACTCAGAGCATTAATATTATTATAAATAGAAAAATAATTATCCAGATTAAAACCCTTAGAATTATCAGTAAATAAACCTTTTAAAACCAGTAACTCTTTCTGAGCAAATTTTTGGGGATTCAGACTAAACAATTTTCTATTATTAGGAATTGTCCCTAACACGGGTAAACCCACAATCTTTTTAACGTCGATTGTACTATATAGTTTAGGGTCTAATTTATCTACCAGAAAACCAAGCATAATACCAACAAATAAACTCCCTATACCAATTAAAGCAAGTATCTTTGTCTTTCCAGAATCTTCAACAACAATACTTTCGTCGATTGGTGTTAATAATCGCCAAGGAGAAAACTGTCTTGCCACTTCAATTTCCAAGTTTTCTCTCAAGGCTAGTAATCGGGTTAAGTTTTCTGTGGCAATTCTTAATTCTCGTTGAAGACTAATAAATTCTTTATTGAGAGTAGATAAATTATTTATCTCTTGATTTAATGCTACTTGGGCTTGATTGATTCCTTGCCTTCTAGCTTCTAAAACTTGAATTTGATTATTAACATCAAAAAATTGTTGTGTTACGGTAGGAGTACTAGAGAAAGATGAAAAAGTATCTAAAGATAAATTTTTGTAGGGCATACCTAAAATTCTTTGACTTTCTTGATCGAGTAAAACAACTAATTCTTCTCTTTCTTTTTCCAATTGTTCAATAGTAGGATTTTCTGATCCTAATCTAATTCCTTCTGTCGCTATTTTTAATTCTAAATCTTTGATTTGGGTAAGAAGTTTGATATAGTAAGGTTCACGATTTAAACGAGTTACAATTACTCCGTCTTCAGGAGTTAATCTTAACTGTTGTTGTAGTCTGGCAGAAAGTTTTTTTGCACCTTCTAATTCTAACAATATTCTTTGTCTTTCTTGCCGTAGAAAGCCATTCTGTGCACTTATAGAAGCACCTCGTGACTCAGGGCTAATTAAAGTATTCTTGATCAAGAAATTTTCTACCTGTGACTCTAAATTAGCTACTCTTTGACGAGATCGATCGATTTGATTTCTTGTAAATTCCAGTTGTTGTGTAGGATTTTGAACTGATTCTTTTGCTTGAAATTGTAAATAACCATTTACCACCTCATTTAAAATATCTAAGATTTTTTTCTTTGACTGACTTTTATAGCTGATTTCCAACATTTTGTTCAACCCTGGTTGTCGAACATTAAAGTTTTCTGACAAGATTTCTTTTTCTTGTTCTTCTAAATTGGGATCAGGTAAGTAAATTATTGCTGGATATTTTTGTTGTATATCTTGAATGATGGAGTCCATCACAAAAGGACTTTTTAAAAGAGTAGTTAAACTTTCATAGTCCAAACCAGTACTTCGTAGCACAGAACCAGCTCCACTAGTGGCAGCTGCCATTCCGGCTAAACCACCTAAGTTTCCTAATCCAGAACCACCTGCATTTACTGATTCCACCTGCATTTTAACCGTACCAGTATAAACAGGAGGTTTACTCAAAACCCACGCTACCCCCAAGGATGTTAAAGTAATAGTTGTACCAATGATAATTAAACTTCTTCTTTGAAGAATTTTGAACAATTCACCAATATCAATCTCGTCATCCTCTACTATCTGATTATTGTTATTTAGATATACTGATTGATTCAATTCGGGGCTTTCGGAGATTACATTGTGAGAGTTATTGGAAGTATTTAAGAACATAATTTTAAAAATTAAAGTAAAAACATTAAAGTTAACAGGACTTAAGGCTCAGGCTAAAATCTTGTTTTTGGAGAGAATGACACAATCTATAATCGTTTTGTGGACGATCGAACTCAGGTTAGGTATTAGATTAAATAAACATTTTATACATTTTGAATAGATTATGTTGGAGATATTAGTATTGTTAACCATTGAAAGTTTTAATCATTATTAACATATTAGAGAAAGTTATGTTGTCTTTGATAAACTCTGAGGTTGATATTCTGGCACTAAAAATTTTAGTTTATCTAATACAGCTTCACTATTTTTCTCCAGACATTGACAAAGTAAATTTTCTAAATGTGGTTTAAGTTCTTCCCATGCTATCATTGGTTCATTGCCAAAAAATATTTGGGGATGTTGACTAGGGCGACTATTTTCTTCATCGATTAATAATTCTTCATAGAGTTTTTCTCCCGGTCTTAAACCTACTATATTAATGGGTATATCCTTATGGGGAATTAATCCGTTCAATTCTATCATTTTTACTGCTAAATCGTAGATTTTTACTGGTTTGCCCATATCTAATAAAAATATTTCCCCCCTCCTTGCCATCGCACCTGCTTGAATTACTAAACTCACCGCTTCGGGTATGGAAATAAAGTAACGGGTTATATCTTTATGGGTTAGGGTTATGGGTTTTCCTTCATTGATTTGTTGTCGGAAACGAGGAATAACAGAACCGCTACTGTTTAACACATTACCAAAACGAACGATGGCAAAGGTTGTTGGTATATTATTTTGAGAGGCTAAAGCCTGTATTAGTAATTCGGCAACTCTTTTACTAGCACCCATGACGTTGGTTGGTCTTACGGCTTTATCCGTAGAAATGAGAACAAAGTTTTTTACTCCACAGGCGATCGAACTTTGAGCGGTAATTAATGTTCCTGCTACATTATTATAGACACCAATAGCTGGATTCATTTCCACCAGAGGAACGTGTTTATAAGCTGCCGCATGATAAACTGTTTCAATGTGATGGTGTTTTAAAATATCTTCAAAATAGGATTGATCTGTTATATTTCCTAAATAAGGGTATATCGGAACATCTAATTTCTCCTCCTTTAGTTCCATTTCAATGGTATAAAGAGCAAATTCATTGAGTTCAAATAAGACTAAACATTTTGGACGTAGTTGAATGATTTGTCGGCATAATTCAGAACCGATCGAACCTCCAGCACCAGTAACTAAAACGGCTTTATGAGTAATATTGATTTTTAGCAAACTATCATCGGGAGTAATTTCTTCTCTACCTAATAGTTGTGCAATGTTGATGTTTCTAATTTGAGAAACTGAAACCTCTCCTGATAATAATTCTTGAAAAGTCGGTATGGTTTTAAATTCTAAGGGTAAATTTTCTAACTCTTTAATGATTTCTTTCTTTCGTGCCACGCTTAAATTGGGTATAGCAAAAATGAGGGTATTAAAACGATTTTTTTGATATAAAGATTCTAAAATGTGAGGGCTGTAAATAGGAAAGTTAAGAAGTTCTCTTCCTTGTAATTCTGGATTATCGTCCACAAAAGCTAATAATCTATATTCAGAATTTTCTTTTAAACTTTGAGCTAATTGGTATCCTGCCGCCCCTGCACCATAAATAACTAAATTTTCTTTCTTGCTTAAGTTTGATTGTAATTTTATGATCGATCGAAGGGTTAAACGTAAAGCAGTAATAAAAACAACACAAATTAAAGCATCTATGATAATTAATGATGATGTTAAATATTTTTGATGTAAAACATAGACTAGCATAATCCCCACAATAGTAGTCATGCTCAAAGATTTACTCAGAGAAAAAAGAAAGCTGACATCAGTATATTTAGTTACAGAACGATATAAGCCAAATAGGAAAAAAACAATAATTTTCAAAATTATATAACCAACAATAAATACCATTCCGCTCTCAAATAATGTCAGTGTTTCTTCAAAACCATACAAAAGGGTTGAAGCTAACAATATTGACACAATAGTCAAAAAAGTATCCAAAACACATAATATTATCCATCGGCTCGATCGAGATAAATCACTGTATTTAGGAATAAACAAAAACAAAAAATTCCAAACAAGCATTTTTAGTTATTTCAAAAATCAATTTGTAAATTATCCAATAGTAGCTTAATAAAATCAATATTGCCCTTTTTGAAGCAAACTAACATCAACTTATCTTTATGAAGAAAAGCTCATAATAGGTAAACTTAAGAAAAATTACCTAAAAGTAGTAAAGTATAGATCGATGAGTTCACTTTCTATCAATCTGACATCTCAAACTTTTCTGATGAATGACAACTGAAAATATTTACGGTAATCTTCAAGGTTTAAAACCTAGTCAACTTAAACAATTACAAAAACTATATCATCAACGTATTCCCATCGATCGAATCACCACCATCGAGTTAGCGGAGAGAGTTTCAGCGATAAGTACCGAACTCAAACAGCCCGTGTGTGTGTATTTAAACCGCCGTGGGCAAGTGATTCGGGTGGGGGTAGGTACTCCCCGTCAAACTCAAATTCCGCCCTTGGAATTACCCCGTTACGGTGCGGAAAGGTTATCGGGGATTCGTTGTTTAGCTACTTCTTTAAAATCTGTACCACCAAGCGAGGCTTGTTTAACGGCAATGGCAAGGCAACGATTAGACGCTCTAGTGATGTTTACCCTCACAGGAAGGGGGATAATTCGTAAAGGAGGGGGGGCGACGGGTTTTATTGAAGACGCTTATTTAGCCCATTTATTGCCTGTTTCTGAGGATGACTCCTACTGGGATGTTTCAGCACCACAAAATATTGAAGATATTGCCGAGCAAGATTTTCTGGATTTAGTCGATAGTTTAGAAAGGGAATTTAGTCGAGAATTTATCGCCCAAGATGTATCTTCTCAACAAGATAGGGTATTGTTAGTGGGTTTAATGACTTCGGGCATGACAGAACAAAAGTTTCAAGATAGTTTACAAGAATTAGCCTTATTGGTGGATAGTGCAGGGGGAAAGGTATTAGCTACCATTGAGCAAAAAAGGGCGAATCCTCATCCTCAAACTTTGGTGGGTGCAGGAAAAGTGGAAGAAATTGCTTTACAAGTGCAAACTCTAGGCGCTAATTTAGTAGCATTCGATCGAGATTTATCACCAGCTCAAGTGCGCAATTTAGAGTTACAATTTGGTGTGAGAGTAGTCGATCGAACTGAAGTAATTTTAGATATATTTGCCCAAAGAGCGCAATCAGGTGCTGGAAAATTACAAGTAGAATTAGCCCAATTAGAATATATGTTACCCCGTCTAACTGGTAGAGGTTTAGCCATGTCAAGATTAGGGGGCGGTATTGGTACAAGAGGCCCCGGAGAGACTAAACTAGAAACAGAAAGACGTGCTATCCAAAAACGCATTACTCGATTACAGCAAGAAGTGAATCAGTTACAAAGTCATCGATCGAGACTGCGACAGCAAAGACAACAACAGGAAATCCCCTCTGTCGCTATAGTTGGTTATACCAATGCAGGAAAATCCACCCTAATTAACGCCTTAACTAATTCCCAAGTTTATACAGCAGATCAACTATTTGCAACCTTAGACCCTACCACGAGACGACTAACTATTGTGGACAAAAATACCGGAGAATCTCGCACGATTTTATTAACGGATACCGTAGGTTTTATCCATGAATTGCCTCCTTCCTTAATGGATTCCTTTCGTGCCACTTTAGAAGAAGTCACAGAAGCGGATGCCATACTTCATGTGGTGGATTTATCTCATCCTGCTTGGGAAAGTCATATCAAATCGGTGAAAACAATTTTAGCAGATATGCCTTTAGCTCCTACTATAGAATTAATCGCATTTAATAAGATCGATCGAGCCGATAGTGAACATTTAGAAACTGCGAAGAAGAATTATCCCCAAGCAGTCTTTATTTGTGCTACCCAACGTTTAGGATTTGATACCTTGCGTAGTCGTTTAATTAGAGTCTGCTGAAAAAGTCTTGTGGTGAAGTTTGGTAATAAGTAATAGGTAATGGGTAATAGATAATAGTTTTCCAGTTATCTTAATGTGCCTAAACCCTTTGATTTTAATAGTTTTCTGAGTGATTCACCAAATACTAATTAATTACTTATTGTTAAGGATTCATTGTTAACAGAGCAAAAGTGGTTAAAATACAAAGAGGGGTAAAAATAACTATCTCCTATTTAGGGGGAGGAAGGTAAAGCTATGACAACTTTAACTTTAAAAGAAGAAGACTATTCCAACATCACTGCTGATGAAGTAGCCGAAATTGCGGCTAGACTTGAGCTTGATGATTATAAAACACCCTTTGAGGGTTTACAAGATTGGCATTTACTACGCGCCATCGCCTTTCATCGAGAAGATTTAGTCGAGCCTTATTTTTATCTTTTAGACATTGAGGCTTATGACGAATCATAATCATTCTTTAACTCAAAAGAATATTTTAGTTTGCGTGGGAGGAGGTATCGCCGCTTATAAAGTGTGTGAAGTCGTCTCCCATTTATTTCAACAAGGGGCAAATTTAGAGGTTATTTTGACAGAATCTGCTCAAAAATTTGTGACACCCTTAACTTTTTCTACTTTAGCTCGAAAACCAGCCTATCTCGATCGAGATTTTTGGCAACCCGTCTATTCTCGCCCGTTACATATTACTTTAGGAGAATGGGCAGATTTAATCCTCATTGCACCCTTAACCGCCAATACTTTAGGGAAATTAGTGCATGGTTTAGCAGATAATTTACTGACTAATACGGTATTAGCTTCTATTTGCCCTATTATAGTCGCTCCTGCCATGAATACCGAAATGTGGTTACAAAAATCTGTACAGGATAATTGGCAAAAGTTAGCTCAAGATAGTCGTTATCATCTTTTACATACTAACACGGGTTTATTGGCGTGCGATCGAGTTGGTAAAGGCAGAATGGCAGAAGCAAAAGAAATTATCAGTTCGATCAAATCTATTATATATAGTCAAGGAAAACGAGATTTAGTGGGCAAAAATATCTTAATTAGTGGCGGTAACACCAGAGAATATTTTGATCCTGTGCGCTTTATCGGCAATCCTGCTACTGGTAAAATGGGCATAGCCTTAGCCAACGCTTGTTATTATCGAGGCGGAAACGTTACTTTCGTTGCAGGTAATATTCACCCTGACTTATTAAAACTATTGCCTCCCATGCCCATTATTTCCGTTACCACAGCGCAAGAAATGGAAACAGCCATGATAAGTAACTTTTCCCAAGCGGATATAACCTATATGTCAGCCGCCGTTGCCGATGTTAAACCCCTTCATTACGCCCCTGAAAAATTAAGTAAAAATACCCTTCCCTCCAGCCTTCCCTTACAGCAAGTTAATGATATTGTGGCTAAATTAGGGGAAATAAAACAACCTCATCAGAAATTAATCGGATTTGCCGCGCAAACAGGAGATATTATCACCCCTGCTAAAGAAAAACTGCAACGCAAAAACTTAGATGCCATAGTTGCCAATCCCATTGATAAAGATAACGCAGGTTTTGCCACAGATACTAATGAAGCAGTATGGCTCGATCGAACTGGAAACATGAATATAATAAAACTAACAACAAAACTCTCCCTAGCTCATCAAATCATTGATTTTTCTCTATTGCAAATGTGATTTGTCATTGCGAGGCACGAAGCAATCTCCAAAACCTTAATTTGCCTAACAAATATCATACTATGTAAAACGGGCATCTTGCCCGTGTCTCCAAGAAATAAGTATCATACTATGTAAAACGGGCATCTTGCCCGTGTTTCCAAGAAATAAGTACCACAATTTAAAAATGTTCAAACAACCCAATCTTATAGCATGGATTTTTCTGACACCCGCCCTTATATTACTAACTATCTTCCTTTTCTTTCCCATTCTTTATCTGATTTATCTTAGCTTTACCGATGGTAATTTAATCTCTCAAAAATGGGTAGGTTCGTTGAATTATAAAAAACTTCTAATCGATCCAGACTTCCGACAGATAATCTTTAATACCTTTTATTTTTCGATCGTAACTATCATTCCCAGTATCATTATCCCATTACTATTAAGTATAATCCTCAACCAACAAATAATTCTCAAAGGATTTTTTCGCACCGCCTATTTTATTCCCAGTATCACATCCTTAGTCGCTATGGGCTTAGGATTTCGTTGGTTATTTCAAAACAACGGACCTGTTAACCAACTATTGTTATCATTAAATATTACTCCCATATCATGGTTAAACAGTACCTTTTGGGCGATGCCAGTAATTATTCTTTTCAGCACATGGCGACAAATTGGCTTTAACCTAGTCGTCTTTTTAGCAGGATTACAAGCGATTCCTCAAAATCGTTACGAAGCCGCCGAATTAGACGGAGCAAAATTTTGGGCGAAACTTTGGTATATAACCCTTCCCGCCTTAAAACCAACCCTAATATTTGCCACCATAACCACCGCTATTTTCACATTTCGATCGTTCGAGCAAATTTATATCATAACCAATGGAGGACCTTCCAACTCCACCAACATTTTATCCTACTATATATATGAACAAGCCTTTCGCCAATTCAACTTTGGTTATGCCGCCGCTAGTACAAGTATTTTATTAATTATTGCTCTAATTCTTGTCACTGTTCAACTAACTATCTGGAAAGATTAGGTTAGTTTGCATTAGACTTCTCCAATAATTGGTAAAACGAGGGCTGAAGCCTTTACTACTAGACAATAAAAAATCTTTTCTGGAGATGTCTAATGAAAATTTTAAAACATTTTCTTCCCCCTCTTCCCTCTCTTCCCCCTCTTCCCTCTCTTCCCCCTCTCTTATCTTCATCATCTTATATCGAACGCAGGTTTACTCCAGACTTTCTTGAACTGCGATCGAAATCCCTTCCACAATGATACGATGTTCTTGAACTTGGATTCGATCGTGCAGAGTATCCGAGGTATCATCAGGTAAAATAGGCACTACCGCTTGAATTAAAATTTTACCACTATCCACCTCCAAATCGACTAAATGCACTGTGCATCCCGTCACCTTGACTTTTGCCTCCAAAGCCTGTTCTACGGCGTTAATACCTTTGAAGCTAGGTAAAATACTAGGATGAATATTAATCACTTTTTGGGGATAGGCGTTTAACAATTCTTGGGTAATAATGCGCATCCATCCCGCCATAACAACCCATTCTACTTGGTTCGATCGAAATACCTCCACAATAGCTTGATCTAATGCTTCCCTCGTTTTATAGTGACGATGGTTAAGTAAAACACAAGGAATATTTAATCGAGAGGCTCTTTCTTTTACTTTAGCGTTAGGATTATTATAAATTAAGACCTCAATTTTAGCATTTAATCTTCCCTCATTTATAGCTTGAGCGATCGCTTCAAAATTACTGCCACTACCCGAAGCCATTACCCCCAACTTGACAGTTTTTGTTAATTCTAATTGTTCTTTGGTCAAACAAGGGGAAACTAAATAGGGAGAATTTGTCATAAAAATTATTATTTGATACCTTGACTTTTATACACTTTTAATTATTATTTTATTAAGTTTATTTGTAAAGTTAAAAGTCTAAAATAATTGTTAAATTTTGCCCTATAGTCCACAATTACCCCCTAAGATAAAAGAATAGAATTGCTTTTTTGACAAACTAAGATGCAATTATTGAATCCTCATCCATGAATTTAAAGGAGATTTTAGCTTATGTTTTGTGAACAATGCGAACAAACAGCTAGTGGTAATGGTTGTCATCAATTTGGGGCTTGTGGTAAAAGTCCAGAAGTCAACAGTATTCAAGATTTAACGGTTTATTGTCTTCGTGGTTTAGCACCAGTGGTTATCAAAGCTCGACAATTAGGTATAACCACTCATAAAGCGGATGTCTTTATCTGTGAAACCCTTTTTGCTACCATGACGAATGTTAATTTTAATCCTAAGCGCTTTACAACTTATTTACATCAATGTCTTGATTTACGGGAAAGCCTGAAAACCCAAATTCAAGAATTATCTCAAGGTTCGATCGAATGGTCAAAAATTAGTAACTTTGAACCTGATTTTAATGAAAGTTTAGCAGAACAAGGAGAAAATGCGAACCTACATTTTTTAAGTCAAGCCAGTGATGTGGACATTTTTTCCTTAAAATTAACAGTACTTTATGGCGTAAAAGGTTTAGCTAGTTATACATTCCATGCTTACGAATTAGGGCAGGAAGATACAGAGATTTATCATTTTATCGCACAAACTTTGACAGATTTAGATCGTAATGATTTAAGTTTATCAGAATGGGTTTCGATCGCGCTCAAAGTGGGAGCAATGAATTTAAGGGCGATGGAATTGTTAGATTTAGGACATACTAGCAGTTTTGGACATCCCACTCCAACCCCAGTACCCTTGAATCATATCAAAGGTAAAGCCATTTTAGTATCAGGGCATGACATAAAACAACTAGCCCATATTTTAGAACAAACTAAAGATAAAGGTATTATCGTTTATACCCACGGAGAATTATTACCAGCACACGGTTATCCTAAGTTAAAGGCAAAATATCCCCATCTTTATGGACATTATGGCACAGCATGGCAAAATCAAACCAAAGACTTCGCTAAATTTCCGGGTTCGATCGCAGTTACCACAAATTGTTTAATGCCTCCCCATGATAACTATGAAGATAAACTATTTACCGTAGGACCTGTAGGCTATCCTAATCTTAATGCCTTTAGTACAGAAGATCAAGTTACCCCTGACTATACCCCGTTAATCGACAAAGCTTTAGCCTTAGAAGGGTTTACCGAAGAAAGCGAATATCGTCAAGTGTTAACAGGATTTGCCCATAATGCCGTGATGACAGTCGCCGATAAAGTCATTGATGCCGTCAAAGAAGGCAAAATTCGCCATTTCTTCCTTGTAGGAGGTTGTGATGGTGCAAAACCGGGGCGCACTTACTATACTGAATTTGTGGAAAAAGTACCCGAAGATTGTGTAGTTTTAACCCTTGCCTGTGGAAAATTCCGCTTTTTTGACAAAAACTTAGGGCAAATAGGAGATTTACCTCGTTTAATGGATGTAGGGCAATGTAATGATGCTTATTCTGCCATTCAAATTGCCTTGGGATTAGCTAATGCCTTTAATGTGGAAGTGAATGAGTTACCCCTATCCATGATTATTTCATGGTATGAACAAAAAGCCGTGGCGGTTTTATTAACTTTACTCCATTTAGGTATCAAAGACATTCGTTTAGGTCCTACTTTACCTGCTTTTATCTCTCCCAATGTGTTTAAATTGTTATCAGATACTTATAATCTACAAGCGATTACCACTCCCGATCGAGATTTAGCAACTTGTTTAGCTTAAAATAAGGAATTGGGAATAGGATTAGAAAACTTTATAAATATCAATAATAAATCAAGATAAATACACTAGAAAATCCAAAAATTAAAAGTAAAGAATACTATTTAAAAAAAAGCACAAAAGAAAATAACAAAAAGAAATTCTGCAAAATTAAATATAGCAATTCTTATATTTATGAGGTACATAGAACAGACTAAAACCCATTATTATTAAGAAATAGGTGTACCTTACTATTTTGATAAACGCTATAATTTATTTGAATCATTAAATCGTGATTTACAATTCATTGCGAAAAAAAATAATATAACTGTTGATGAGTTAAGAGATTTATTGGATTTGAGTAAACCATTTCCCTATGATTCATTATAGTAAGCGTCAATAATTTGAAAATAGGGAAAACCCTAAGAACAATTTTTCCAAATTCAGTTAAGATGAAAAGAATATAATTACTATTATGGAGAAATTGTAGAGTATGGAAGGCATTACCTATTTAATTATTAGTACAGTCACTAATTTTATTCAATTATATTTAATTCTCATTTTCGTCAGAATCTTATTAAGTTGGTTTCAAACCACAGAATGGGCTGGTAATATCATCTCATTTTTAGCACCCGTTACCGATCCATATCTTAACATTTTTCGATCGATTATACCCCCGTTAGGAGGTATTGATTTTTCTGCAATTCTAGCTATTTTTGTTTTACAGCTTATCCCCGGAATTTTGGGTTTTATCCTTTGAGTAGTTTAGAAGGTAGGATAGACTTTACTGGAAAAACCAGTGGCTTTAAATTGTTTTAATTGTAAAGGAGTGGGTTGATTAGATGGTACGCTGATTCTTAACTCAAACTCACTCACCCCAGGGGGTACTTCCGCTAATGCACCTAATCGGCTACGATTTTGTAAAGCCGGTTCATTATTCGCATCATAAACTCTCCCAAAAACATCGGCATCATAGAGAGTTTTTCCAGAAGTATTGTTAGTTTTTCCCGTAATCAGATAACAAGTCGCAGGTAAAGCGCTACCGCCACTGGTGACGCTTCCTTCACCCACTCCAGCAGGACATTCTTTATAGGATATGTCAGTAATTTTAATAGGTACAAGGGCTTGGGCAGAAGGAATAAAAGCAGTATTTAAGAATATCAAAGATATTAGCAAACTGAAAAGAATCAAAAGACGACGCAACATAAATTTTTTGAATATACACTATTCTTATTCTAAGCACAAACGCATTTAGATTGTTATATAGAAACAAATTAAATGACATGATAATAGCTTGAGTTTGACATAAAATTATCGGTGAAGATGAGACTAGGAGACTAGGAGACTAGGAGACTAGAAGACGAGGAGTGAAATTTATTTTCCTAATTTTGATTGTTCATTTTTTGATACCATGCTTTCACTAACTTAATTTCATCATAACTATAATTATCTCCTAACTTTTCTTTGAGTATTTTTAAGGGTTGTTCTCCCATTTCTTTGATAGTCTTAAGAATAACCTCTTTTTTCTTTGATAACACGAATTTATCAATATCGATCGATTGATTAAGTTCAATTAATTCTGTGAGATGAGTAATAATAGTGCTGACAGCAAAATTTCTTTCTTTAGCAATTTGAGGAATAGTTAAACCCTGTTGATATAACTGTAAAGTTTTCATTTGAGTATTGCTAGGTAAGGCAACAGTTAAGTTTTCTTCGTTTAAAAAATAGACTATTTCTTCTATAAAATAATTGCCATATTTATTAACTTTATATTCAGTTACTCCCGATAATTTAGCTAAACTTTTTAAGTTTTGGGGTTGCATTTGTGCCATTATTTTAAGAGTTGAATCCCCAAAAATAACATAGGGTGCGATGTTTTCTTGATCTGCTAATTTTTTGCGTAATTTTTTTAATCTCTGTAATAAAAGTTCTACTTCTAAGGCTTTAGGATGGTAATTATCAATGATTTTACTAGAGTTGGTATTAACAACAGCAATTTTTACCTGTTTTTTTGACTTTAATATTTCCCAACTTTCTTTGTTTAATTTCAGGATTTTATAACTATCATTACTTTGATTCAAAAACCCTTGATAAATCAGAGATTTTCCTAAGTATTCCCACTCTTGAACTGTTTTATCTTTACCTATGCCATAAGTGGATAATAAATGATGTCCATATTTATAAACTTTATCACTTTTTGAACCTTTTAAAACCGCAATAATATGCTTAATACCAAACTTTTCTTGAGTGCGCGCGATGCAGGATAAAAATTTTTGTGCTTCTATTGTCCAATCTTCAATATCTTTAGGATTTAAGCAGTTATCACAACAGTCACAATCACCCTTAAATCTTTCCCCAAAATAACTTAATTGTACGATGCGCCGACAATAATTTGTTTGAGCATATTCTAAGACTTTTTCTAGTTGTTGATAGGCGATTTTTTGCTCTTGAATATTCTCTTTTTGCTTAATAAAATAATGAATCTTATACTCATCACTAGGATTATATAATAAAATACACTTTGCTGGATCACCATCTCGCCCTGCTCGTCCTGACTCTTGATAGTAACTTTCTATATTTCTAGGTAAGTCGTGATGAATGACAAATCTCACGTCTGGCTTGTTTATACCCATACCAAAGGCGAGGGTTGCTACCATCACCCTGACATCATCTCGAATAAAACTGTTTTGATATTTCGATCGAACCTCATCGGATAATCCAGCATGATAGGGTAAAGCAGAGATGCCGTCTTGATGGAGACGAGAGGCTAAATCTTCAGTTGTTTTACGAGAGAAACAATACACAATACCTGAGCCTTCTAAACGGTTAATGAGGTTAAAAACTTGTTGATAGTTGCGTTTTTGACGGGGTTGCACCTCATAATAAAGATTGCTACGATTAAAGCTAAAACGATGAATAGCAGGGGTTTTGAGGTTGAGTTGAGTAATTATATCTTTTTGTACTCTAGTGGTAGCAGTAGCCGTCAAAGCCATGATAGGGATATGGGGAAAGCGAAACCGCAGTTGTCGCAGTTGACGGTATTCTTGACGAAAATCATGCCCCCATTCTGAGATACAATGAGCTTCATCAATAGCAAAAAAGGATATAGTGACGGTAGAGGCGAGAATCTGTAAAAATTGTTGAAATTTCTCACTGACTAATCTTTCTGGGGCAAGATAGAGTAATTTGATTTTCCCTGCTAAAATATCTTCCTCTCGCTGACGAATTTCGTTAAAATTTACGGTACTATTGAGAAAAGTGGCATTAATGCCATTATCCTGTAATGCCATGACTTGATCTTGCATTAAGGATATAAGAGGAGATACTACGATCGAAACTCCCTTTTTCAGTAGCGCTGGAAGTTGAAAGCAGAGAGATTTTCCTCCTCCTGTAGGCATGATAACTAATAAATCTCGATCGAGGAGGGCTTGGTTTATAATTTCTTCTTGTCCATCACGAAAACTATCATAACCGAAATATTGTTTTAGTGATTGTTGTAACGAAACCATTGAGAATTAAGAATGAGGAATGAGGAATGAGGAATTAAAAAGTAATGTATTTATAATAATCGATGTCTGCCGATTAAAGCTATTGATTTCTTTGTCAATTTATTGTAAGATGAATAAACACTATTCCTTATTCTCTACCATCATCCTCTAATAATATATCTAACTCATGGGGACGCGCAAAAACCTCGTCACTAGAATGATGATTATTTAGTTCCCCGATGAATTTCATCACAAAAGATGACGCAGGATTATCATAAATTTCTGCTGGAGTGCCGATTTGCTCAATAGTCAACATCTTACATAATTAATATATCATTGGGATCAGCAGGGGTAGTAAACACAAAATAAATAATCCCTGAACCTAAAAGGGCGATCGCCAGACTGAACAAAATTACCCATCGATCGGGTGGTTCATAAGTATCTTCTTCTATATCTCGCCGGACAACAAAATATTGCATAGTGGAAAGTAAAACTGTTAATAAACCTACTAAAGAAAAAACTAACCCCATTTTCCACCCTAAACCGGGGCGGGGTAATTCGGGGGGATGAAAAGCACGAAGTCTTAATATTACTACTCCAAATCCCATTAAACTAACGGCGGTACGCATCCACGCCAAATAAGTACGTTCGTTCGCTAAATGATCTCTGGTACGAGAAGGATTTAGTTTTTTGGCATTAGTGGAGGTTTCTTTGCTTGGTTTACTAAAAAACATAGTGCAGATAAATTATTCTTCTTCAGAAAGTCTATTTTGTTCGAGATTGACTGCCCATAAGTAACTGATAATAAGTGCTAATGATGATAACCAGAAATTTTCTTGTACTATATATACTCCTAAACCAATTAAAACACAAGGTACTAAAGTGTTACCGTAATTATTTAGTAATTGTTCGATCGAACCTATATTAGTTAATTTATAGGCGATAAAACACCACACTGCTACTAATAATAAAAATATAACTAAGGTTATTAATAATCCTTGTACTGTACTACTGGCAAATAAGGGTAAATACACACTAATATTATCACTACCGTTGGCGATCGTTACTGCCGCTACTCCATAAGTTTGGGGTGACAAAATTCGGGTTAACCAATTTGAGTTATCTTTCCTAATTACTATTTCTTCCCCTTCTTTCTCTTCTTCTTCCTCTTTTAACAAATAGCTAATCCCCAAAATCACGGGAATAATGCCTAAATACTTTAAAAGATGAGTAGGAATCAAAAAATTGCCGAAAAATCCAGGTAAACTAGCTAAAACCAACAAGAGAAACCCTAAATATTGACCAATTACAATTTGGCGACGACGAAATAAAACATTCACCTGAGCAAAAAATAACGTCAAAATCATAATGTCATCTAAGTTAGTGACAGTAAAAGTGGCGATCGCCTTAATCATAGCACTCACAACATCAGTCATATTTATTTCCTCTGTAGAAATCAAGAATTTTTTTTCTTATCTCCACTTTAGAAGCCATGACTCATAAAAATCAAACGCTTTTTTTTGTTCTATTCATAAATAAAATTGATAACTAAATAAGTTCAATTGCATATTCTGAGTATTCATGGGCAAAAATCTTACTCAAAATAATGCAATCATAAAAATAATAAAAATGAAATTAGATACATTTTAAAATAAAATGTGGCAAAATGGAAGTCCTAGATTAAAAAAAAGTGTAATACGATGACAACTAACGCACTGCGAAAATTAATTCCCTTATCAGGTTTAAAACCATTGCCTTCTCCTCAAACTTTCTATGAGAAACGTTCTTTTTTGCCTATGCGTCGAGATTGTTATTGGCAAATTAACTCAGGAGTAGTACGCACTTACAGTTGGTTAGATGATTCGATCGTTGTTTATGGTTTATGGACACAAGGAGACATTATTTCCCCTTTACTCTCTAAATCTGACTTACAGATGGAATGTCTTACAGATGTTAGAGTATCTACGCTGTCTCTCGATCGTCTGATAGAAGTTAATCAAGCCCTTATTAATCAAACAAGAGAAATACAAGAATTAATTAATATTAAACAATATCGCCCCGTCAACACCGCCTTGATGGAATTATTAAAATGGCTTGGTAATAAATTTGGTCAGCCCACCAAAAATGGTATTTCTATAGAACTACGCTTAACCCATCAACAAATAGCTGAAACTCTCGGTACAACTAGAGTTACCGTTACTCGTCTTCTCACCATTTTTGAACAAGAAGGTAAGATCGATCGAATCTCCAATGCTAAAATTACTTTAAAATAAAATTGAAAAATATTTAAAAAACAATTACAATTAATATTTAATCACTCTAAAAATCAAATAGAGTCTATTTTCATCAGGAGAATACCATGAAAAAAGTCAAACATTGGCTAATCAGTCTGCTTTGCATTGCAACCCTTTTCATCGCTACCCCTGCTTTAGCAGATAGAATCGCCAAAAAAAGTCCCGATTATCCCGTCATCGTGGAAAACCTCAACGCTCTGTTAACTATCAAGGCTGATCCACAACAAACAGAATACACACCTGAAATTTTAACTCAAGAGATTAGTCGATTAGAGTTTCAAAAATACGTTTTAGAAACCTCAGAAGATTGGGGTATTTGCCGTAACGAAACAGGAAAAAATCTCGCCATTTATGCGCGTAACCCGAAAAAAGGTACTCCCACCAGTATTTTTTATCTAGGAAATGGACAGGAAACCGATGATAACTGGGATTGCGAAGGAGTTTATATTCCTAATGATGCTAAGGTAGCTTCTTTAGAACTTCCTAGTGGACAACCCTCCGTTGTCAGAATTCTTGATGGTGCAAATTTAACCATTAATGCTAATCCAGACACAGGAGAATTATCTTTAGATGTGCCTTCAGCTTTACTAGAAGTAGTAGATCCTACAGACACAACTTTAACTATTCCTAATGTGACTCAGGCAGATGTAGATGCTCAAACACCTAATGCACCCATTGATTAAATCATATTAGTAGGGTGGGCATTGCCCACCACTTCTCTATAAGTAATTTTACAAATCTGGATTTATGTAAATTCCCTTGCTTAAATTTTCATCTCAAAACCCTTTTTAATCTTTGCGTCTTTGCGAGAGGAAAATTAACTATAAAAATAAACAATTAAGAGAAGGGATTTTATCCCTTTTTTTTTACGAAATTTTTTGATATAAAAAACTATGGCACAAATGACATTGGATCAGTTACGAGTATTTTTAACCGTTGCCGAATACTTACATTTTACTCGTGCCGCCGATGCTTTATATCTTACACAACCCGCCGTTAGTGCGGCTATTCAGAATTTAGAATTAGAATATGGGGTTAAATTATTTCATCGTTTAGGTAGAAGAATTGAACTCACAGAAGCGGGGAAATTATTATGTATAGAAGCACCTAAAATTTTAGCCCAAGTAACATTAACTGAACGAGCATTAAAAGAATTAAGTAATTTACAAAGAGGGGAATTAAAATTAGGCTCTAGTTTAACTATTGGTAATTATTGGTTGCCCGAAAAAATTAGTCAATTTCAGCGTAATTATCCTCAAATTAATATTAATTGTACCTTAGCAAATAGTGAAGAAATTTGTTTAGGAACTGAAGCCGGAAAATTCGATTTAGGTTTAATTGAAGGGGAATTAAAATCGGGTTTAGAAGATACTTTATATCAAGAAGAAATCGGGCACGATCGATTATTAATTATCTTAGGGAAACAACATCCTTGGTTTAAATTAGACAGTGTAAAATTAACTGATTTATACAGTACTGATTGGATTATGAGAGAATCAGGATCTGGAACACAACAACGATTAGAAGAAGCCTTAATTAATTGGGGAATTAATCCAAAAAATTTTAAAACAACTTTAATTTTGAATACGGGTGAAATGATTAAAGCTATTTTAGAAGATTCTCAATGTGTAGCTGGAATATCAGAATTAATGGTAAAAAAAGAGATTAAATTAGGTACTTTTAAAGCGATTAAAATTATAGACGATCGACGCAAAAAGAATAAAGAATTAGAAATAATTCGACCTTTTTTGAAAATTAAACATAAAGAGAGATTTCAAACAAAAGTATCCCAAGTTTTTGAACAAATCTTATCTTTAATATAATAAAAGTTGCATTTTTTTATATGAGTAAAAATTGATACAACTTTTATCAATTCGACCTTTTTAATTACGCTTTCTTACGAATGACAACGCCGTGTAAGTCGCTATGTTCTTTTCCAGTATAATCATGACCACCTGCAATTTTGGCGATCGCACTATCTTCAGTATTAGAACTGCGTAAAACCTAGACTAAATGCCCAGATGCACCATTTTCTTTAACCTCGATGACACCAACTCCGGGGCAACTACCTTGACCAGAATGTGCTACAGATACAGGAATTGCACCCCGTAAAGCTACAAATACATATTTACCATCAGGACTAGCTTCCATTAAATCGGGAGCTGGATCATTTTTTGGTAAATGTAGGATCATCAGTGATAGATGCAGAAGCACAAGCTCCTACTCCTTGATAGATAATTAATAACGTGGTAACAATGGCGATCGAAATTAAACCGATAAATTTTCTTAAATATTTTAATGGATTCATGATCTCCTATTTTTTGATGTTTATTTATGGTGAGGGGTGTGAGGTAATTATAGATAATTTTTACTTGTTGTCAAAATAAATTAGAATACAAGTCTATCCTTTAGCGGTAATTTGATCAAAAACTGCTTTATCGGCAAAAAATTTAGTTTGAATGTTGCCCCAACCACCAAAATCTTTAATGGTGACTAATTTTTTTACTGCTGGATATTGTGAAGAAAATTCCTTGACGACTTGGGCATTAACGGGGCGAAAACCAACTTTGGCAAATTCTCGTTGAGCCTCAGGAGTAAAGACAAATTGAACAAAGGCTTCCGCTATTTTTCTTGTCCCGTGTTTGTCAACGTTTTTATCGACTAATGCTACAGGATTATCGATCGACATATTATAATCAGTGGGTATATAATAGGGAACTTTTGATCCTTTTTGCTTCGCTAAAATCGCTTCGTTTTCATAGTTTAATAAAACGTTACCTCTACCCCGTTTATAGAAAACGTCACTAGCTTCTCTAGCATCCTTCGGTAGTTGAGGTACAGGAATATTACTATAAATTTTTTGCACAAAAGTTCGTGCTTGAGCTTCTGTGCCTCCATTGAGAGCTACCGAGCCCCATAAACCTAAGAAATTCCATTGTGCACCTCCTGAAGTTTTAGGATTAGCAGTAATTACTTTCACATTATCATTGGCTAAATCTGACCATTTGGTGGGTTTAACACCTTTGTCACGGGTAATAAAAGTAATAACTGATCTAGTGACGATGGCATCATTAGGTGCTCTTTTTTCCCAGCCCGGTTTAATTAATCCCGCATTTTCTAATTTTTTGGTATCTCCTGCTAAGGCTAAAGCGGTAATATCTGCTTCTAAGCCATTAATAATAGCTTTAGTTTGACTTCCTGAACCTGCATAACTTTGACGAAAAACGATGGTTTCTCCTGTTTTCTTTTTCCAATCAGCGATGAATTTAGGAATAATTTTTGAATAAGCACTTTGAGTTACGGCATAAGAGACAAAGGTAATGGTTTTGGCTTGTTGCGCTTGAACGGAAAAGGAAAATAAAAGCGCCACCATTAATCCTGCTAATCCTAAACCAATGAAGCGGATATATTTAGAAAGCATCACTTTTTACTATTTATTGATTTTCCTTCTAATTATAAATAAATCAAAAAAAGTTTTCAATACATTTATAAAATTTTTCAAATGTAATTTATAAGATTTTTTTTAATAACATTGACTAAATAAAGATTTTAGTGATTACTATTTTTACTAATGTTAAACAAAATAAGCTACAATGTATCTTAATTAAATTTAAAATGAATTGTATATCATGCAGATTTTAGTTGTGGATGACCTCAAATCAGAATTAGACCTCATAACTGAGTATTTAAGCTCTAATGGTTATTCTGTCATTACTGCTGTTAATGGTAAGGAAGCACTAACAAAAATTACCGAAAGTAAACCTGATGCCATTATTACCGATTGGATGATGCCAGAAATGGGAGGGTTGGATTTGTGTCGTCAATTAAGAAGAAACCCTGAAACTGCTGATATTCCAGTGATTGCCTGTACGGCTAAAGATCAAGATGTCGATCGACTTTGGGCGAGAAAACAAGGAGTGAAGGCTTATTTAGTCAAACCTTGCTCCAAAGAAGAATTAATTAGTGCTGTTCGATCGATTCATGAATAAATTGTTTTATGGTTTTAGGAAGTAATAATATGTCTAGCGTTTCAACTCTTTCTCGACTACAAGAACTGTTACCTCAATTATTTCAAACACCCGTCATTAAGGGCGATCGTTATCTTCGTTTTGGAATCAATAAATTATCTGCCCTTATTCCCATGACGAATATTCAAGAATCATTATTAATACAAAGGAGTCGAATTACTCCAATTCCCCAAATGCCTACGGCGGTTATGGGTTTAGCAAATTCAAGAAATGCCGTATTTTGTATTTTTGACTTAGGGCAATTAATGGGTTTAGCCCCTTTATCATCATATTTAAGACAATATCACGTCATCGTTTTAAAAGAATCCACCTCAGATTTATTAATTGGTATTGCAGTACATCAAATACAAGGAGTGACAAGGGTTATTTCGGAGGAAATTTTTACTGATGAAAATATCTATGATTTATTACCACAAAAAGAGCTTCCGATGTCGTTAAAAACTTATTTTAAAGGAAGTTTTCAAGATGATGAAGAACAATTATTAATTTTAGATTTACCAACTTTATTTGCCGACATCAAACAATCTAAATAATGGAGAATTGAGAATGGAGAATTGAGAATTGAAAATTGAAAATGTCATTGCGAGTGATAAAGAAGTAATCCCCTCACTCCTAAAACTTAATGAACTATTCACTATCAATTATGAATTATTAACTATCAATTATCAACTATTTACTATTAATTATCATGACAATATTTAATCAAACATCTGATAATTTAATTCAAAATCAAAGTTTATCTCATTCTTTGATGAAGAAAAAAATTATTAGGGATTTATTCTCTGATTTAAAACAAAAATTTTCCCCTGATAATCCTTCTTTATCCTCTCGTTGCACTTTACGCACTCAGCTATTAATTACTGTTTTACCTACCGTTATTGTACCATTGGCCATCGCCAGTAGTGTTGCCATTAATTTTACTCAACGCCAAGCAAAAGAGAGGTTAGAAGTTGATACCATTCAAACCCTAAGATTAGGTGCGGAAGCTACTCGTCAATCTATGGAAGATATTTTTCGGGTGACTGATATATTAGAAATTAATCCAGATGTGACAAGTGCCTTAAAAACTGCTTCAGAAGACAGTAAAGCGAATAAAGTACCCCAACAATATCCCCTCGTTAATCAATATTTAACATTTTTAGAACAAAGAGAACTCTTAAACAACATTATCTTAATTGAAGAAAAAGGTAACGGTATCGCCTACAGTAATAATCCTACAGACATTGTCGAAAATACTTCTGGGTGGTGGGAGGAGGTTTCTTTTGAAAATAGGAGAGTGATTCAGCCTGAATTTGATGAGGTTTCTGGTACAGCGTTTGTAACTTTAATTCGATCGATCAAAGACCCTGTTTCTACCAGTTTCTTAGGTATTACTAAAGTTACTAAATCCATCGAAGACTTAAACGAGCGTATTTTTGACTCTTTGAAGGTAAAAATTTCTGAATCTCAAGAAGTGCAAGTAATTAGTGCTAGTGCTGGGGAGGCTTTAAGTACTTTTACCGTCAATGAGGCTACGGCTTTAGGAGATGTGAGGGGGGGAGAGCCTTTAATTGAAGCTATAAGGTTGTTTCAAAGTTCCGTCACCGATGCTCCAGAAGAACCTGAAGTGGTTATTGCCAAGTTACAGGGGAAAAATGGCATTTCTAACGTCAACATCACTAATACTGTTACCGATGAGTTAATTTTGTCTTTAGAATTGGGCGATCGAATTTATAATATTCTCAATGTACCAGAAAGTGATCTGGTAGTAGTAGCTTCCGTTGCTAAAGCTGAAATCGCTAAAGCAGGGCAGGAATTAGCTCTTAACTTGATTATAATTGCCGTTGCCCTAGCTGCGATCGCCACTGTGGTTGTGGTATTATTAGCCCGTCAATTATCAAATCCTTTAACTAATTTAACCAACAAAGCGAAACAAGTAGCCGAAGGTGATTTAAGCATACAGGTAGAATTACAAGGCACGTTAGAAACCTATACTTTAGGAGATAATTTTAATAACCTTGTCAAACAAGTCAATAACTTAATTCAAGAACAAACTATTGTAGCACAAGATCGACAAAAACAGAAAGAGGCGTTACAAGGAGCAATTTTAACTCTCTTAGAAGAAGTGCAAGACGCATTAGACGGAGATTTGACGGTAAAAGCTAGTTTAGATTCTATGGAAATGAGTACCGTTGCTGACTTAATTAACGCTATTATCGATAACTTACGGCACATTGCCATTGAGGTAAAAAAATCCACTACCCAAGTAACCTCGTCTTTAACTACTAATGAGGAATCTATCCAAGAATTAACTCAACAGGCAATTAAAGAAGCCGAAGCAACCAATATTACCCTTGAATCGGTGCAGGAAATGTCGAAATCCATCGAGATTGTTACTCAAAATGCTAACCAAGCGGCAACTTTAGCCGATGATGCGTTTAAGGAAACTCAAGAAGGAACAAAAGTTATGGATGATACCGTTAATAGTATTGTCAGCTTAAGAACTACTGTGGGAGAAACGGCTAAAAAAATGAAGCGTTTAGGGGAATCCTCCCAGAAAATTTCTCAAGTGGTGTCATTAATCGAAGAAATCGCTCTGAAAACCAATCTTTTGGCTATTAATGCCAGTGTAGAGGCAAGTAGAGCAGGAGAACAAGGACAAGGTTTTACGGTTGTAGCAGAACAAGTTGGAGCATTAGCGGAACAATCCGCAACGGCGACAAAGGAAATTGCCAAAATTGTGGCAAATATTCAGTTAGAGACTCAGGAAGTAACCCAAGCGATGGAAGTTGGTACATCTCAAGTAGTTGATAGTACTCGTTTAGTGGAGGCGACTAAAAAACGCCTCGAAAATGTGTTGGCTCGATCGAAGTCTATTAACGAACTAATGTATTCTATTTCTCAGGCAACCGTAACCCAAACCGATACTTCTACTCTTGTAACGGAGTTAATGCAACAAATCGCTAGTTATTCGGAAGAAAGACTGAAATCCTCTCAACAGGTATCAGCCTCAATGCGTAATACAGCACAAGTAGCTCAAAAGTTACAGTCTGCTGTTGAGCAATTCAAGGTGGAGTAATAGGTAGGTTGGGTTAAACGAAAGTGAAACCCAACACCACAAATCAATTAATTTCATCGTTAAAAGTTTTTCACACATTAAATCTGATCATTAGTAATTTTATACTTAATTTTTTGGGTTTCGTACCTCAACCCAACCTACATGGAGTTAATATTATGGATAGAGAAACGCAAATTAAGTTCAATTTTCTGGATGAAGCTCATAGTTATTTAGATCAACTTGAGGATGTCTTTTTAAAAATACACGATCGAGCCACGGATGTCTATAGTCTTGACTTGGCTTTGCGATCGGCACATTCCTTGAAAGGGGGTGCTGGAATGATGGGGTTTACGGATTTAAGTAATACCGCTCATCGTTTCGAGGATTTTCTCAAAATTCTACGGCTTCGTTTTGACTCTATTACTATCACCGATGATTTACAAACCCTCTTTTTGCAAGGAGTTGATAATTTACGTCATATTGTGCATTTCCACCAGAATCGAGGAGATTTTAATAATACAACCTTAGAAATACAAAATATCGCCGTATTTGACGGTTTAAAACAATTTTTAGGGGATTTACAAGAAAAGGACGAAAATGACCTTTTTGCCCTCAATCAAGGTTCTGGTAGTGAATTAGAGCTATTTCAAGAAGAAGTCGATCGACTATTAGATGAGTTTGCCCAACAAATCCCCCATCTGTCAGGAAATGAGTTACAACAAGGTTTAATTCTCCTTACGGAAGAATTGATGGTGTTTAGTCAAATGGCAGATATTGCACCTTTTACCGAATTATCTCAGGCAATACAACAACAGGCGATGATTACAGATATTGATAATTTGTCGAATCTTGCCGAAGAAGCTGTTAATATTTGGAAACGATCGCACTCTCTCGCCCTTCGTGGTAGTTTAGAGAAAATACCCACAACCTTTGATTTTATTCCTTTTACCCTTGATACAGAAATTAATTTTGGAGAAACTGAGGGTTTAGATATTGATTTAGTTGCCTTAGAAGGGGAATTAAATAACCTTGATGAAGAATTTTTAGCACAAGAATTACAGTCTTTTCCATTGGAAGAAATTACCATTACGAAGACAAAAGAGGTTAAAACTTCTCCTCCAGTCATCAGTGAAACAGTGCAAATGGTGAGGATTCCTGCGAAACAGTTAACCCAGTTTAACACCCTGTTTGGTAAGTTGATTCTTGAGCGTAATATTATCAATTCCCAATTGGAGGAGTTGAAAAATTTTGCTTCTTTAATGTATGAAAGAATGATGAAACTGGAAGAATCTCAAGAGCAGTTGAAAAAGTGGTACGATCGAGCTTCTATTGAAGGCTTAATCAATACACCTCAAACAACATTAGTCACCACTACTAATAATAATGGCTCATCTTCCCAATTAAACAGCGATTTTGACATCTTAGAAATGGATCGTTATACCGATTTACACCTTGTAACTCAAGAGCAAATTGAAACCATTGTGCAACTCAAGGAAGTTAGTACCGATATTCAGCTAGGGTTAGTAGATATGCAAGGTTCGATCAGTGAATTAAATCAAACTACCAGTGCATTGCAGAAAAATGTGACTCGCACTCAAATGACACCCTTTGCCGATGTCGTCAAACAATTTCCCCGCATGATGAGGGATTTGTCAATACAATTTCAGAAAAAAGTAAAACTACAAATCAAAGGAGAAGGTACTCTCATCGATCGATCGGTGTTAGACAAACTTAATTCACCCCTCAATCACTTATTACGCAATGCTTTTGATCATGGGATCGAGCCTAGCGACATTCGTATTGCGAACTGGAAACCTCCCGAAGGTAAAATCATTATTTCTGCAGTTAATCGAGCTAATCAAACTATAATTACGATTGAAGATGATGGAGGCGGTATCCCCTTAAAGCAAATTAAAAACCGTCTTTTAAGTAAAGGTATTCCACCGCAAATTGTTGAGGAAATGTCTGAAGCCCAAATTTTGGACTATATTTTTGAGCCTGGTTTTAGTACAAAAGAACAAGTTACCGAACTTTCAGGGCGTGGCGTTGGTATGGATGTAGTCCGCACTAACCTAAAAGAAATTCGGGGGGATATTCAAGTTAAAACCCAAGAAGGCAAGGGTACAACCTTTACGATTAATATTCCTTTTTCTCTCTCAGTATTAAAGGTAATGTTACTAGAAAGAAGTGGATTTGTGTTTGCTATTCCCCTTAACAGTATTCGGGAGTTAAAAGCCTTTCTCCCTCAAGAAATTACCACTGATGAAACTACAGAATATATCCATTGGAATAGTCAAAAAATCCCCTTAATTAAAATAGAAGACTACCTAATTTTTAACCGTGCCTATAAAGCCAATCCCCTTAAAGGTAATCCTCTGCTCGATCGTACTACTGTTTTAGTGGTGGGTGAAAGCAGTACATTAAGCAGTGTTTACATTGATAAAGTTTGGGGTGAGCAAGAAGTTACGGTATATCCCATTCAAACTCCAATTGATTTACCTAGTGGCTTTAATAGCTCCATTATATTAGGGGATGGTCGAGTTATTCCCCTAGTTGATCCAGTGGATATGATACAAGGATGTTTTAGTAATAATTTTGAGAGTAAAAATATCTCTAAACATACCATTTATCAAGAAGAAATTAAGCGAATTTTGATAGTGGATGACTCTATTAACGTGCGGAACTATTTAGCCTTAACCCTTGAAAAAGCTGGGTATCAAGTAGAAGAAGCTAAAGACGGCAGGGAAGGGGTGGATAAATTATTCAATGGTTTATCGGTGAAAGCTGTAATTTCCGATGTGGAGATGCCTCGTTTAGATGGTTATGGTTTATTAGAGGAAGTGAAAAGTAAAAAAGAATTTAAAGATTTACCAATTATTATGTTAACTTCTCGCAGTAATGAAAAGCATCGAAAAATCGCTTTAAAATTAGGAGCAATTGATTACTTTTCTAAACCTTTTAATGAACAAGAATTATTAAATAAATTAAAACTATTAACTAATAAATAATTATGATAAAAATAAGATTTTTAATTAAACAGAATAAGCAGTCTTCTCGATGTAAAACTATTATTTTTATTTAATAATTTTGGTGTGAGAAATAAAATTTATTTATCGTTAGTTTAGTCAATAAAATCCTTCTTGGTGGGCAATGCCCACCCTCCTAACTGTACAATATCCACCCTAATAACTACTATTAAAATTGAGGAAATATCAATTATGAATACCACTTTAAAACCCGTTAATTTATTTGAAGATATTAACATATCTGCTACTACTGGTCAAATTGAAATTAATAAGAATGATATTTTATGGCAACTCTCTTTATTAGATGGAAAACTCGAATTTGCTACTCATTCTTTACAATCAGGAAACACTTTAAAATATTATTTACACAGTATTGGAAATGTCAATGTCTCAAAATTTACGTTTTTAGAACATAATAAAACTGATATTAAACATCAAATTTCTTTGCTAGAAAGAGGGGGTTTTATTAATAGTAAACAAAGAGAACTTTTAAAAAGAAAAATTACCGAAGATGCGATCGAATCCTTATATTGGCTTACTAAACATCAAAATGAAGCAATATTAAATCATGAAATAAAACCCTTAAAATTACTAGAAAATGAGAGGGTTAATAATGCAGATTTATTAGAAGTTAAACCTTTGATTAAAAATATTCATCATCGTTGGGAATTATGGCAAAAATTAAGCCCAACTATCACTTCTCCCCATCAGAGACCAACTTGTAATAATCCTAGTTTATTAGATAAATATACCAATTCTGGCTCTCTTTCCGTTAAAGTACTAAAACAATTAGTCCGTTTAATGAATGGTTTAAGTATCAGAGAATTAGCAGTTTTTATCAAACAAGATGAACTAAAATTAGCTCAATTATTATCCACTTATATTCAACATAAAGTTTTACATTTACACCCCCCAAAAGCTCCCCTAGATTTACTGCCCCAAATTCCCCTATATATTCCTCAAAAATTATCAGTTGATTCTGAAAAAATTGATTCAATTGAACCGCCAAAAACTAAAGAAAGTCAGAAAAAATATTCGATCGTTTGTATTGATGATAGCCCAGCAATGTTAGAAATAATTAGCGCTTATTTAGACGAAAATAAATATAATTTAAGTACTATTTCAGATCCGATGAAATCTTTATCTTATCTATTTAAAAGTAATCCTGATTTAATTATTATGGATATTTCTATGCCCGGTATTAATGGTAATAGATTATGCAAAATTCTCAAAAGTAGTCCTGTTTTTAAATCAATTCCTATTATTTTAATTAGTGGGGAAAAAAATATTAGTAACGATATTTTAACTACTACTGGAGCGAGGGATTTTTTACCAAAACCCTTTGAAAAAGAAACCTTAATTAATTTAATTCATAAATATTGTTAAAGAAAATTTAAAGATATTTATAATAGTTAAATGGTGGGTATTACCCACCCTACTTATCTTTGCGTCATGAGTGAGAGTTTATAGCAATAGTTTACCGTCTTGAAAAACCAGCAATTCACCCTCTTTAATCGGTGTCCATATTTCGTTATCTGTTAATGGTAAAGTAGCTATAATCGCCACTCGATCGTCATTAGTCGTTAAAGCCCGAAAGTCAACAGTAACATCTTCATCGATTAAGTGGGCGGGAGCGAAGGGTGCTTGACGAATGATATAGTGTAATTTAGTCGAACAATGGGCAAAAAGATATTCTCCATTGGAGAGTAAATAATTGAAAATGCCGTATTTAGATAGACTATCCGTCACATTTTGGAGAATAGGATAAAGTTGCTCTAAAGTGGGCTTACCATCAGGAAAATGTTGGCGGAGGCTTTCGAGTAAGAAACAAAAGGCTTTTTCACTGTCCGTTGTGCCGACAGGTTGATATAATCCTGTTAGTGTAGGCTCAAAGTTATCTAAGTTGCCGTTATGGGCGAAAACCCAGTAATTTCCCCATAATTCACGCTGAAAGGGATGACAATTTTCTAAGCCGATTTTGCCGTGAGTGGCTTTACGAATATGGGCGATAACGTTTTTTGATTTAATGGGGTATTGTTTGACTAATTGAGCAACAGGAGATTCGATCGAAGGGTTATCATCTAAGAAGATACGACAGCCCAAATCTTCAAAAAAAGCGATACCCCAACCATCACGATGTTCATCTGTTTTACCACCTCTAGCACAGAAACCTTCAAAAGAAAAACAAATATCCGTTGGCACGTTGCAATTCATGCCTAAAAGTTGACACATGGGAAAATTAGGGTAAATAATAACATTTTGCTTATTCTATAACAGATTCTTTGATCAAACTTAGTCTTATCAAGTTTCAATGAGTATTTATTCTTCCATTGCCACATTTTTTCTCTCTCCTTTAAAAATGTTAAAGCAAATAAGGTTTTTTTGATTATAAACTAACTTAAATATTTTCTTAAATGTTTTTCATTGCAATTAAAAATAAATTAGATTATAATGAAAAATGTCAATATTAATCAGAACCAAAGACAATTATAATCATGCAAACATTTTGGAATATATCTCAAAAGTGGTTTTCCCCTAAACTTTTTCGTCATTTCGTCATTTTTTTTGGAGTATTGTTTACTATTTTTTGGTTATCTTTCTCCCCGATGATGGCGAATCCTTCCTCTACCATTCAATTTGTTTCTCCTAGTTGGATAGAACAAAATAGTAATAATCCTAAGCTGAAAATTTTAGATGTGCGCATCAATCCTTTAGAATACATAGACGGTCATTTACCGAAGGCTGTCAACATTGCCGATAATAACTTTCGTGGACCTAATGGTTTTTTACCTGTACAATATTGGGAAGAACAAAAAATTGCTCAATTATTTGGTAAAGCAGGAATCAGCAATGACGATACTGTAGTAGTTTATTCCGATGGTAATAATGTTTTAGGTGCGACAATGGTTGCTTATTTATTAGAACGATCGGGTGCTAAAAATATTGCGGTATTAGACGGGGGATACAAGGGCTATAAAGATGCTCAAAAAGACGTTACCAAAGAATTTCCTCGCTATGAACAAGGTAAATTTAGCTTAAAAGATAACCCTTCTATTCGGATTAATTTAAAAGAATTAGAACCTCTTATCGGTAAGAAAGATGTCGTAATCATTGATCCTCGTCCGGCGGATCTTTTTGAAGGTAAAACCAATCTTTGGGTTAGAAATGGACATATTCCAGGGGCGAAAAATATACCTTGGCCTACTTTTACCGAAGCCAATAATTCCAATGAAGCCTTGAAAAATCCTCATCAATTAAAATCTTTGGAGGAAATTAAGCAGATATTAGCTAGTCGTAACATTAAGCCTAGTGATACTATCATCGTTTCTTGCAGTACGGGGAGAGAAGCTACTCTACAATATGTTGTCTTAAAACACTTGCTAGGTTATCCGAACGTAAGAATTTATGAGGGTTCATGGACAGAATATAGCACAACGGATCTTCCAGTAGAAACTGGGCCTGAAAAAAGTGTTTAAATGAGGGGAGGTGTTAGGTTTTAGGTGTTAGATTGTTAAATAATCAAAAATCAAGATTTTGAAACTTTGTATAATTTTAATGAGTATTTTTAATAACCGAAATTAATAGAATTATTACTAATTATCATCAAAATTAATAATATATAGCAGTCAGTTATGAGTTGTGAGAATTATCTTATCATAGAAGGCAACAGGCAAGATTAGTCGTATCTTCGATATTTTTTTCTAATCATTTATTTCTCATAAATAATTCGTGATTGCTATCATTCGACCTTCGACCTTAAATTATATGTACATGGCAAAATAATCGTTATAAATTTCGGTATTTTTATCTACAGTTTCCGCTATTTTTTCTTTTTCTTCCTGTGCCAAATTAATGTTATTAATAATGCTATCTTGAGAAATAAAGTCCCCACAATATTCGTTGGCAGGTACAGCAGAATCCATCTTTTTGGGATAGCTTAAATTGAGGTTACTCATAATGGTAATAAATTCTTCACGGGTTCGATCGACAAAACGAGGATTAAGGCGTTTTTCTTCCCCAATAGTGGAAACGGTACGACCTTTGTAATCGTGGGCAGGATAAACTAAGGTTTCGTCGGGAAGGGTGAATAATTTTTCTGTCACAACATCATATAATGTACCTGCGTCACCCCCTTGAAAGTCTGTTCTACCACAACCTCGAATAAATAAGGCATCTCCCGTTAAAAGGTGGGTTTTGTTGACTAAATAAGCAATGTGACTAGCTGTATGTCCGGGAGTGGTGATAGTTTTGATGGAGACTGAACCTAGTTGTAATGTTTCGCCACCACTTAAAGAGCGATCGGCTTTGGTAACGGAAGGGTTATAGGGTACAATAACTTTGCATCCCTTAATTTGTCGCAGTTTTCCTGCCCCCGTGATATGATCAGCGTGAAGATGGGTTTCTAAACAGTAAACCAATTTTAACCCTAATTCGTCTAATACTTCTAAATCTCGATCGACTTGTTCTAATACCGAATCCACTAACACAGCTTCTTTAGTGACATTGTCAGCGATAAGATAAGTATAACTGCTGGTTTCAGGATCAAAAAATTGACGGAATAAGAGAGTATTTGCCTTAACCTCATTGCTTTGGGTAAAAACGGGAGTAGATTGACTGGGTAATGGGCGCACTTGTAAGGGAAGATCTGCTAAGATTTTCTCAGCTAAAGATTGGGCTTGATGTCTCAATTCTGGCACGGCGATAGTTTCCCATAAATCCCCTTTACGAGGTGTACCAATTAGGTAGAGAAACGAAGAAATTTCGCCATTAGCAGAGATAATTTGACCATTAGCATTACTATCGAGTCCTAATCCTAAAATATTTGCCCTAATTAATCCTTGTGCTTGTAAATCCTTAATTAAGGGATGGTTAGAGTTACGATAATCCGCAGGAATGCCTGTACAATTAATCACTCGATCGACTAAAATAACTTTATCTTGATTTTGACGGCGAGGGCGAATCGTTACCGCTATTTTATCTCCTTGATGCTCATAACCTTTGATTCTTCCTGCGTTGATACTTAATTGTGCATTGTTTAACTTTTCTGAGATAATCTCTGCAATACTAGGGGCAATGCGATGACGGTGAATATCCCAATAGGGGGTAACATGACGTAAAAACCGTTTTTGCTCAATTTTTGATAATTTTTGCCATATTTTCTGAGTTATAGGGCGTAAGGAATCGATGATCGATCGCCAATTATAGCCTTCTTGCTGTGCTTTTTCAATCTCTTGACGAATACGTCTTACTAATTTTCTGGTGGTATTTGGGGCATTTTCCACCGTCAAAAAAGAGGGATAAGCCTTAGCTTTCTCATGACTTTGGGGATATAATCCTCGACGAGAAAGGGCGTAAAGTTTGCCTTGATGGTTTCTTTCACGAAGTGCCACAACTATATCTACCATAGTTAAACCAGTGCCTACTAATAATATATCTGCATGGGTATCGAGATTCTCTAAGGCTGAATTTAACCAAGCATTGTAAGAATAAGTTGTGTGAGAGGGGAGAGAGGGAGAATTACCAATGGCTAAAATTACTTTATCGGCTGTAAAACATCTACCGCTACGCAAGGATATTAAACCACCCTTTTCTGTTTTTTCTACTCCCACTACTTCATCCTTTAAGGTTTCCAAACGAATATCATGGGGGCTAGTGGCTTGGGCTTCTGCTAAAATTGATTGAATGTATAAACCGTAAACTTTACGAGGGATAAAACTACTAGGATTGATCGAACTTGGTAGAATACTTTTTAATTGATCCTGATTATAGTTAAGCCATCGTAAAAAATGCCCTGCATCTTGAGGAAAAGCGCTCATATTTCCTGCGGAAACATTTAATAAATGACCTTTTTCTTGAGTGCCGTAAGCGATACCTTTACCAATTTCTTGATTTCGCTCAATAAGTTTAATAATCAGAGGTTGAGTCGCATTTTTCAAGAGGTGTACTGCTATTAATGAACCACTAAAACCACCGCCAACAATAGCAATAGTGATGGGATTTGAAATGTCAAAAAAACCGTTATTAAACATAAATTACACCCCTGAGAAAAATTGTTTTCATCTTAGAATAGATTATTGAATTGAGTAATTATTTTTCCTTGAAATTATTTTTTATGATGAGTAAAGGAGATTTGATAAAAATAATTGATGACTGTTTTTTGTCAAACTTACTAAAATTAAGCAGACTGATAAATAGGCGAACAAAACTTAATTTATTACCCTTATACATTAGTCAATTATTATTAATTGAATTTTTCTGAGTCTCTTAGCCTTTGAGTATCCGAGTTTAAGTCATTGAGTCTTTTAGCCTTTAAGTATTCGAGTTTTTTTTATCTCCGATTCTTCTAGCCTTTTCGTCTTTATGTTTTAAAATCTCCGATTCTTTTAGCCTTCTAGCCTTCGATTTTATCTCTAGGCAATTTTAGGCAATACATTTCGTAAAGATGGAGTCGTTACTAACTCTATTTTTTGCACTTCTAAATCTGCTAAAATATTTTCTGCTAAGGTTTGAGCTTGTTTTCTTAATTCTGGTACAGCCGTTGTTTCCCATAAATCACCCCGGCATGGAGTGCCGATCGTATATAATAATCCTGAAATTTTACCATTACCATTGAGGATTCTTCCTTTGCCATCGGTATCGATGCCTAAACCTAAACTATTGAGGCGAATTAATCCTTGTACTTGTAGGTTGGTAATCAGAGGATGAGATATACTACGATAATCGTTGGCAATACCCTGACAATGAATCACTCGATCGACTAAAATAACGGTATTTTGCTTTTGATAACGTGGACGAATTATGACTTTTGTTTTATCTTCTTGAACTTGATAACTTTTAATTCTTCCAGCATTGATAGTCAATTGTCCTGATTTTAATTTAGCGTGGATAATCTCACCCACATTGGGGGCAATGCGATGACGGTGAATATCCCAATAGGGGGTAAGATGACGTAAAAACCGTTTTTGCTCAGTTTTCGGTAATTTTTGCCATAATTGTTGAGTTATAGGGCGCAATGAATCAATGATCGATCTCCAATTGTAACCTAAAGCGTGACCTTTTCTCACCTCATGACGAATTAGTTTAAATAATTTTAAGATATTTAAAGGAGCATTCTCTACCGTCAAAAAAAGCGGATAAGGAGTGGTTTTTTTATGACTTTGGGGGGATAATCCCCGACGAGAAAGAGCATATATTTTTCCTTGATGATTGCGACTATGTAAAGATGTAACTATATCTACCATCGTTAAACCCGTACCCACTAATAATATATCTGCATTAGAATCAATATTGTCTAACGCTGAACTTGACCACGCATTATAAGAGTAATTATTGTGACTTTGCGAAGGATTAGAGGGAGAATTACCAATGGCTAAAATAACTTTATCCGCTGGAAAATGTTGGTTATTATCAAGAGAAATCAAAACCCCTTGGTTAGTCTTTTCGATCGAAATAGCTTCATGATTTAACTTTTCTAAATAAACATGATTAGTGCAACTATTTTGTGCTTCCGTGAGAACTGATTGAATATATAAACCGTACACCTGACGGGGGATAAAAGTGCGATGGGATATTCGGGAAGGAAGTAAAGACTGGAGGGTGGTAGAGTTAGACTCTAGCCAACGTAATAAATGATCTGCATCATCAGGAAAAGCACTCATCTTACCTGCTGGAACATTGAGTAAATCAGTATTTTCCTTCGTGGAGTAAGCAATACCTTTACCAAATTCACCATTGCGATCGATCAATTTAATCTTTAAAGGTTGAGTAGCATTTCTGAGTAAATGAGTAGCAATTAATGAACCACTAAAACCACCACCAATAATAGCAACTGTGGGGATATTAGAAATAGAAACAACGTTATTAATCATAAGTTTTAATTGATTTAATGTGAGGTATTTGGACTGAAATCTTTATTGATGACGGCTTTTCCTTCGGTTTTCCATGCTGTAATTCCTCCAGCTAAAGATACAGCATTTTCATAACCCAATTTATTTAAAGTATCGGTGGCTAAGGCACTACGATTTCCACTTTGGCAATAAGATACGATCGTCGCTGATTTATCTGTAATAATGTGGTTAATTTTCTCCTCTATTTCGATGTAGGGAAGATTGATTGCTGTGGCTAAATGTCCTGTTTCATACTCCGAGTCTTCTCTCACATCTAAAATTACAATTTTACGATCGAGATTTTCGATAATGTTTACAACATCATCGGGGGAAACCTGTTGAATCCTTGTTTTTATTTCTGCGATTCTTTGCGTTAAATCGGGATGTGCCATTTTCCTTATTCTGTTTTAATTTTAATTGTATTGAAAAACATTTTAAGTTAATTTGATAATTTTTGCCACCCCACAGCTATCAAATTAACCAAATTCTTCTTCTAATACTCGCCAACTCACGGAAATAACGCCTTTTTGCAAACTTAATCTACTGGCAATTTGTTCTAAAAGTTGATCATCCCTAGTTTGAGTCATCATTTCTGCTTCTACTTCCACCTTATCCGTTGTATCTCTAAAATCTTCACTGTGTAACGAGCGAAGGGTTATATTACTAGAGTTTAAAGATTGTAATAATAATGCTCTGACGTGAATTTCCTGTTTTCGTTGACAGACTAAAGAAAATTGATAAGCCAACTGTCTTTCTGTACCTTGTAAGGATTGTTGATTAATACGATGGGCAATAGGGCGTAAAACCGTATTGGAAAGTAAAACTGCGATCGCACCCATAAAAGCCTGATAGATGAACCCACCACCAGCTAAAGAGCCAATCGCCGCCGAACACCAAATCGTAGCCGCCGTATTCAACCCCCTAACGGTGATACCTTCTCTTAAAATAACACCCCCTGCTAAAAATCCAATTCCTGAAACCACTTGAGCCGCTATACGAGTCGGACTAGCATCATTAGGAGTTAATACAGATAATAATACAAATAAGGCAGAGCCTGTAGAAACTAAAGTACTGGTGCGTAAACCTGCCATTCTTTGTCGCCATTGACGTTCAAACCCCAATACTGAACCTAACAAAAACGCTACAGTGATTCTGAGGGCAAAATCTGTCCAACTCATTATTACTTATCCTCTCTTTAGCAAAAGTTGCTCAGTATTTTTTTCTTAATGACTTTTGTCACAACATAAAGGTTAAGAAAAGGTTAACATTTTATCTTAGAATAGGATCAGTATTCATGTCAATATGTTTTTGACATAGATATAAATTCCGATAAAGATTGTTTTAAGACGTATTTGGTAAAAGAGTAAGTAGTAATAGACCTCTTGCAAAATTAAAATCATTTTTTTTCACTGTTGCTTGTTGCTTACCCTCATCAAAATACTTTTTTAAACCCTAATTTAATTGTAAAATTATTTTAATATATTTGCTTTTGCAATGAGAATGTTTTAAAATTTAATTAAATATCGCAAGGAGTAACTTTGATGGCTAATTGGTATAAAGATAATAGTCTTTCCATTGGGAAAACTCCTCTGGTACGTTTAAATCGTTTAGCCGGGGATAGTAATGCGACTATATTGGCGAAAATTGAAGGGCGTAACCCCGCTTACTCGGTGAAATGCCGTCTTGGTTCGGCTTTAATTTGGGATGCCGAGGAACGAGGTTTACTAGGGGAGGGGAAGGAAATTGTTGAACCCACTAGCGGAAATACGGGTATCGCTTTAGCTTTTGTTGCAGCATCGAAGGGGATTCCCGTTACCTTAACCATGCCCGAAACCATGAGTTTAGAAAGACGCAAACTTTTACGAGCTTATGGTGCTAATTTGGTACTGACAGAAGGTTCTAAAGGGATGATTGGGGCGATCGCCAAAGCAGAAGAAATCGTGGCTTCCAACCCTGATAAATACGTTTTACTGCAACAATTCTGTAATCCTGCCAATCCTCGTATTCATGAAACCACTACAGGTCCTGAAATTTGGGACGATACGGAAGGCTCGATCGACGTTTTAGTATCGGGAGTCGGCACTGGTGGCACAATTACGGGAGTTTCTCGGTATATCAAAAAAACTAAAGGTAAAGCAATACAAAGTATCGCCGTTGAGCCAGAAAATAGCCCCGTGATTACTCAAACTATCACAGGAGAAACCGTCAAATCTGGTCCTCATAAAATCCAAGGTATCGGTGCTGGGTTTGTGCCAAAAGTACTCGACTTATCATTAGTTGATACCGTAGAGAGAGTAACTAACGAAGAAGCTATTTTATACGCCCAAAAACTAGCCAAAGAAGAAGGTATTTTATCAGGAATTTCTAGTGGTGCAGCGGCGGCAGTTGCCGTGAGACTAGCCCAAAAACCAGAATATCAAGGGAAAACCATAGTCGTTATTTTACCTGACTCTGGTGAGCGTTATCTCAGTTCTGTATTATTTGAGGGAGTCTTTAATGAACAAGGGTTAGCAGCATGACAATCGATGATAATGTCACAAAAATTAGCCCTCAAGTCATAGAGAATACTTCCGACAGGGGAAATTTAGATGAGATTATCGATTTGTTATCTCAACCCCTTTCTCCTCAATTTCTCAAAAAAAATCCTGTACCCTTGCCTTCAAGGGATGCTCTATTTCGCATTGTTGATCAAATTCGAGCGGTTTTGTTTCCTTTTCATTTAGGCAATCCCGAATTAGGACAAAATTCCCTCCGTTATTTCATCGGACATAATCTTAGTGAAGCCCTTGATTTACTGCAAAATCAGATCGAACGAGAGCGTTGGTTATTAGGTAATGAATTACACTTAGATTCCAATTTAATTAAAAGCCAAGCCCAAGAAACGATTAAAGGTTTTATCGCCCAGTTACCCCAAATCAAATCTCTATTAGAAAGTGATGTCATCGCCGCTTATCATGGTGATCCTGCCGCTAAGAACCTTGATGAAATACTATTCTGCTATCCGGGGGTAACAGCCATTAGTTATCATCGCATCGCCCATGCCCTTTTTCTGCTTAATTCCCCTTTATTAGCCCGAATTATCGCTGAAATTGGTCATTCTCTTACGGGCATTGACATTCATCCGGGGGCTTCCATTGGTAACAGTTTCTTCATTGATCATGGTACGGGAGTAGTAATTGGTGAAACTACTATTATCGGCGATCGAGTTCGCATCTATCAAGCTGTAACTTTAGGGGCAAAAAGTTTCCCTAGAGACAATACAGGCAGTGTAATCAAAGGAAATGCTCGTCATCCTATCATCGAAGATGATGTCGTAATTTATTCAGGGGCAACCATTTTAGGCAGAATCACCGTTGGTAAAGGGGCAACCATTGGCGGTAACGTTTGGTTAACTCGCAGTGTGCCACCTGGTAGTTTTGTTAGCCAAGCCAAAGTTAGACAAGAAATTTTCGATGAAGGGGCTGGAATTTGAATTGTGCCTATTGCCAATTTTTTTGTGAAGGTGTTGGGGTGTTGGGGTGTTAGAGAGATTTTTTCTAATCATGAAAATAAAAACGGTAAACACAAATCAATAAGGACTATTTATTCATGACAGTTAATGAAAATTTGAATATACAACAATTATCTTTAGGGGATGTTGCCGCTAGACAGTTAGCAAATGCGACAAAAACCCCTCCTCAACTAGCGAGTATTACTCCCCGTTGGTTTCTTCGTTTATTACATTGGACTTCTGTAGAGGCTGGTATTTACCGCTTAAACAAGGTAAAAGATGCTTCTCATGTTAAGGTTGTAGCTTCGGAACGAGATGAGCGTGAATTACCCGAAACATTTGTAGATTATGAAGATCATCCGAGGGAGTATTTTTTAAGTGCGGTGAATACGGTTTTAGATATTCATACTCGTATTTCTGACCTTTACAATAGTCCTCAAGATCAAATTCATGAGCAATTAAGAGTAACTATTGAAATTTTAAAGGAACGTCAAGAGAGCGAGTTAATCAATAACCATGAATACGGATTACTCCATAATATCGTCTCTAGTCAACGGATTCAACCTCGTAATAATGCTCCTACTCCTGATGATTTGGATGAATTATTGGTGAAGGTATGGAAAGAACCAGCCTTCTTTTTAGCTCATCCTCGTGCGATCGCAGCTTTTGGGAGAGAAGCCACCCGTCGGGGAGTGCCACCTGCTACGGTTTCTTTATTTGGATCTCAATTCATCACATGGCGTGGTGTACCCCTTATTCCTTCGGATAAATTAGCGGTGAGTGAAGAAGGGAAAAGCAATATAGTATTATTGCGTGTGGGAGAAAATCGTCAAGGGGTAATAGGTTTATATCAACCTAATTTACCCGGACAACAAGGTTTAGGCTTATCCGTCAGATTTATGGGTATCAGTCGGAAGGCGATCGCATCTTACTTAATTTCCTTGTATTCATCCCTCGCCATTTTAACGGATGATGCTGTAGCCGTCTTAGAAAATGTCGATGTCAACCATTATCACACCTATAACTATAGCTAAAAAGTAGGGTGGGCAATGCCCACCAACATCATCAGTAAACAGAAGTATTGTAGGGGTTGAACAATGTTCAACCCACCTCAACCGAGAAATAAAATTGATAAATTGTTGGGTTTCGTTATCTCAATCCAACCTACTTATATAAATAAAATTAAATATATGACAAAATCAGAAATTAATACAGTTAAATCGATCGAAGTGCCAGAGTTACAGCAAAATGGACATAACCCCTTTTTTCACCCCGAAATATTGGAAAACTTAGCCACTGCATTATTCCAACAAATTAATCAAGATAATTCTCCAACCATCCCAGAAGATACCGTGAATATTTTAATTCCCGATGTCAACACCAATAGCATTACGAATAAATATTGTTCATCCCCAGAAGATTTATCCCCTATTTCCTTACCCTCAGAAATTACCCCGTCAGGGATTCCTACTCCCGACAAATTCATTCCCCAATATTATTTTTTAGAAACTTTAACCTATCCTTCCGATGGAAATTTACCCCTTGAGAATAATACTTCCTTTTATGTACCTCATTTAGTAGATCAAGGCAAGATAGAAGGCTTTGACGTGGAAACCATCCGCCATGACTTTCCTATCCTAAAAGAAACGGTAAACGGTAAACCCTTAATTTGGTTTGATAATGCCGCTACCACTCATAAACCCCAAGTAGTGATCGATCGACTTGCTTACTTTTATAGCCACGAAAACTCTAATATCCACCGTGCCGCTCACGAATTAGCCTCCAGAGCTACGGATGCTTACGAGGAAGCTAGAGCTACAGTAGCAAACTTTATCAATGCTTCTTCTGTGAATGAAATTATCTTTGTTAGAGGCACAACGGAAGGAATTAACCTCGTGGCAAAAACTTGGGGTGTACAAAACCTTAAGTCGGGAGATGAAATTATTTTAAGCCATTTAGAACACCACGCTAATATTGTACCTTGGCAACAGTTAGCCTCTCAAACGGGAGCAAAATTAAGGGTAATTCCTGTGGATGACAGTGGGCAAATTATTTTGTCGGAGTATCAACAATTACTCAATTCTCGCACCAAATTAGTGGCTTTCTCCCATGTTTCCAATGCTTTAGGTACGATTACCCCCGCCCGTGAAATCATCGATTTAGCCCATCGTTTCGGGGCTAAAGTCTTATTAGATTCTGCTCAATCTGTGCCTCATATTCCCCTTGATGTACAAAGTTTAGATGTGGATTGGTTGGTGTTTTCTGGGCATAAAATCTTCGCTCCCACGGGCATCGGTGTTGTTTATGGTAAGGAAGATTTACTCAATGCTTCTCCTCCTTGGCAGGGAGGCGGTAATATGATTGTGGATGTAACTTTCGATCGAACCATTTATCGTAATACTCCCACTCGTTTTGAAGCAGGTACAGGAAACATTGCCGATGCGGTAGGATTAGCTACGGCGTTAAAATATGTGCAACGCATAGGCTTACAGAATATTGCCCGTTATGAACATGAATTACTGGAATATGCTACCGAAGGGCTTAAAACCATCAATGGTTTACATTTTATCGGTACGGCAACGGAAAAAGCCTCCGTTATCTCCTTTATTTTAGACGGAATTAATCCCACAACTATCGGCGAAGCCTTGAATAAAGAAGGTATAGCGGTTCGTGCCGGGCATCATTGCGCCCAACCTATTTTAAGACGTTTTGGCTTAGAAGCAACGGTGCGCCCTTCTTTTGCTTTTTATAATACCAAAGAGGAAATTGATGTATTAGTAAATGCACTCGATCGAATCCGCCATCAAGCATTAAGTTAATTTCCTTATTTTGTTGGGTTTCCTTTTTTCAACCCAACCTACCAATCAATCCTTGTTTCTTTTTTAAATGTTTTAGGATATAATTAAAAAACAATTTAATTATATTTTTTGAAAAATTATGTCCCAAACATCACATCAAGAAGATATTATTACCCCTATTAGTAAAGAAGGATTGCAACAGTTAGCCAATAAAGCTCGGAATAATCCTAGTGCGATCGCCACTGTAAAAACGAAAACAGTTTTAGAGCGAAAATTCCGTAATTTGAACTATGTGAGAGATTTACCGGCCCATGTCATTGATGAACCTCTCACCTTACTAGGAGAAGACACTGCTCCTAATCCTTCGGAAGCGGTGTTAGCTGCTTTAGGTTCATGCTTATCTGTGGGTATTCACGCCAACGCTATCACCAGGGGCATTAATTTAAGGAAATTGGAATTGAATTTGGAAGGAGATATTAATATTACTGGAGTCTGGGGAATTGGGGATTTATCCGAAAAAAGATTAGGTTTTACAGATATTCGGGTGAAGGTAAACGTTGAAGGAGATGCCACCAGAGAGGAGTTAGAAGATTTAATTAGTCATTCTAATAATTGGTCTCCTGTGGCTAATACGTTAAGATTCCCCGTGAATATTGATGTGGCTTTAGCCTAATTTATTTATTTTGTTATTATCTCCATAAAAAAATTCCCCTAATTTACCTTTAATAACAGGTATTGAGGGGAGGTTTAAAATTCAACATAAATTCATTCTATGCAATCTACCTTAGAATATCCAGTCGAAAATCATCACCAAAACCTTTCTTTCTTGGATGGGGTGAAAAGTACCATCAAACTTAATCTATCTCCTAAAGTTAGTAAAATCGATCGAGAGGGTTACTATCCCCGTGATTTTATGCACACATTAGGGGAAGTGGGTGGTTTTCAACAGACAATTACCCCCGTCTTTGGTGGTAGTGGGAGAGGATTTAGAAATGCTTTACAGGTGATTGAAACAGTCTCCGAAACCTGTTTGTGTACAGGTTTTATTACTTGGTGTCATATTGCCTGTGTTTGGTACATTCAAAATAGTGAAAATACCTATCTCAAGAAAAATATTTTACCTCAAATTGCTATGGGTAAAGTCTTGGCAGGTACGGGATTATCTAACCCCATGAAGCATTTTGCAGATATTGAAAAAATCGCCTTAATCGCTAAACCTTGTGAGGGAGGATACATCATTGATGGTTTATTACCTTGGGTGTCTAATTTGGGCAAAGGTCATTATTTTGCTGTAGTAGCACAAATTATTAATAGTAATGACTATTTAATGGCGATCGTATCTGATGATTTCAAAGGATTAAACCTCAAATCCACCGCCCATTTTATCGCCCTCGAAGGCAGTCAAACTTTTAGTTGTCAATTTCGAGAGGTATTTGTGCCAGATGAATATATCCTTGCTTCACCTTGTGATGAATATATCAAAAATATTAAAGCAGGATTTATTTTAGCTCAAGTAGGCATGGGTTTAGGGGTGACACAAGCCAGTGTTAATGCCATGAAAAAATTTAACCTTCGATATGCCCATATTAACGGTTTTCTCGATGATACCTTAGAAGCGATTGAGGAAGATTTAGAAGGATTACGGTTAAAAAGTTACACCCTTGCCGACAAATTAAATAACCGAGAGACTCCTGATGATACTTCCTTTTTTCAAGAAGTTGTCAAATGTCGTATTCAAGCCTCAGAATTGGCATTGCGATCGTCTCAATCCGCTATTTTATATGCTGGTGCAAGGGGTTACTTACAAGGTAGTGATTTAGATAGACGTTTACGAGAATCTTACTTTGTGGCGATCGTCACTCCTGCGTTAAAGCATCTGAAAAAGATTTTACATGATTTAGGCTCGTAGTGAGGTCTTTAGCCCTTATTTGCGGAGATGCCTAATAACTCATCCTGTGATTTTCCCTAACTCACTTTAGTAGAGTTGAGCTATTAGCAAAAAAATTTATTTCTTTGCGGGATATGGCTTTTCATCAATAACTCGCCTAGCAGTCTGACAAAGTTAACATCACTCGCTTTGCAATAAATTGACAAAGCTAATAGCTAAAGTCTGCTAAAGCGACTTTTAAAAATCCTCTCGAATTTAAAAATCCCCTGCTTAATAAGGAGGGGTTGAATCTCTAACCCAAGATGATTATTAATCATGAACATTCAAACGGATTTTTTTCCATCTTCTACGATTCAAAACCAGAATAATATTGTACTTGCAGTTCGGGATTTAAGTAAACAGTATCATAGTCGTAATGGCTCAATGACGGTGTTTACGGACATCAATTTGCAGGTGAGACAACGGGAAATTATTTGTTTATTAGGGGCGAGTGGTTGCGGTAAATCGTCTCTATTAAATACGATCGCAGGACTACAAAAAGCCGATGAGGGGGCAATTTATCTTAATGGGGAAAAAATCCATAACCCTCATCCCCATATCGGTTTAATGTTTCAACAAGCCTCTTTATTACCTTGGTTAACCGTCAGGCAAAATGTTGAGTTAGGCTTAAAACTGAAAAATATGTCTTCTCTCACTGCTTCGCAGATTCAGCAACGAGTTAATCATGCCCTGTCTGAAGTGGGTTTAGATCATTGTCATCGCACCTATCCCCATCATCTTTCGGGAGGTATGGCTCAAAGGGTTGCGATCGCCCGTACCATTGCCCGTTCTCCCCAACTATTGTTAATGGATGAGCCTTTTAGTGCTTTAGATGCCATTACTCGCTTAGAAATGCAACAACTGTTACTGAATGTTATTGCTGAGGAAAAATGTACGGCAGTAATTGTCACCCATGATATTGATGAGGCTTTACTGCTAGGCGATCGCATTTTCTTAATGAGTCGTCACCCCGGCAGAATTTATCGAGAATGGATTATTAATGCTCCTCAACCAAGAATTAATCATATCCACGATTTAATCGAAGTGCGATCGGAAATTATGGAAACTCTTGCCGAAGTAATGGCTAATTAACGGGCTAAAGCCCTAACTACGAACTTTAACAACTATATATAAATATGATTAATCAAATTTGTAACTGCTGTGGCATCAATCGCCGAGACTTTCTCAAACTAACCTCTCTTTTTACCGCTTCGGCTGGTTTAAGTCTTGCCGTCAATGGTTGTACTCGTGAGAATCCAAATCCTCCACCTCCTGAAGAAAATACAACCACTACACCTAGCACGGGGGGAGGTTTAGATCAACCCGTAAAAATCGGTTATTTGCCCATTTTAGACGCATCTCCCTTACTTATCGCCCACGCTAGGAAGGAGTACGAGACTCAAGGATTAACCACAGAAGAACCAGTTTTATTTCGCTCTTGGGCTTCCATTGTGGAAGCTTTTTTAGCAAAACAAATTAACGTAGTACACTTATTAAGCCCTATTACTGTGTGGCTACGTTACGGACAAAAATTTCCGGGTAAAATTGTGGCATGGAATCACCTTGACGGTTCAGCCTTGACGGTTTTGCCTGAAATCAATACAGTGCAAGACTTAGGCGGTAAGACGATCGCCGTTCCTTTTTGGTATTCTATCCATAATCTAGTTTTACAACAACTGTTAAAACAGGCTAATTTAAAAGTTGTGACAAAATCGGGAGATGTTAAATTAAAACCTGATGAAGTGGGGTTAGTAGTTATGCCTCCTCCTGAAATGGTGTCCGCTTTAGCTAATAAAAGCATCGCTGGTTACATCGTTGCTGAACCTTTTAACGCCGCCGCCGAAACTAAAAACACTGGTAAATTACTCCGTTTAACGGGGGATGTGTGGAAAAATCATGCTTGTTGTGTGGTATTTCTCCATGAGGATGATATTAATAATCGTCCTGATTGGACTCAAGGGGTGGTAAGCTCGATCGTCAAGAGTCAATCATGGATGCGTCAAAATCGAGGAGAAGTTGCCAAAATTCTAGCTACAGAAAATGGTAAATATACTCCTCATCCCGAAGCGGTTTTACAGAAAGTTTTAACGGGATTTGATCCTCAATTTTACGCTAAAGAAGGGGCAATTAAACATTTAGATTGGGAAAGTCAACGCATTGATTTTCAACCCTATCCTTTTCCTTCCTATACGGAAAACCTTGTCACTTTGTTGAAAGATACTCAAGTGGAAGGGGAAGTAACATTTTTGCAAGATTTAGATCCGAAATTTGTCGCTACGGATTTAGTAGATGATACTTTTGTGAAAAAGGCGATCGAACAAGCAGGAGGAGTTCAAGCCTTTAACATCCCTGAATCCCTGACCAGAGAAGAAAACTTTGCTGTTTAAAAGTATGTAGTGAGGGCTTTAGCCCTTTGATCAATCCTTGAAGGCATAATGAAAATCAAAAATGACAGCACAAATAAGACAAAAATCAATCGTTAATTCCTTAATTCTTTTAGTTAGAAAAATTCCAATCTCTTTATGGGGTATTATAATTAGTGCTTTTATTTGGTGGATTTTTACTTCTGCTTTATGGCATTCTAGTCAAATTTTAAATCAATTTTCTCCTGAAGAAACCCTATCTTCTTTGACAAAATTAATCATTTCGGGAAATATTTTTCCCCATATTATTGATAGTTTAAGACGAGTTTTTGTCGGTTTAATTTTAGCGACAATTATCGGTATCCCTTTAGGAATTTTAATTGGTGTTTCCAAATTATTAGATCAGGCAACTTCGGTTTTATTTCAATTTTTGCGGATGATTTCCCCTTTATCGTGGATGCCTATAGCAGTTATGATTTTTGGTATCGGGGATTTTCCTGTCTATTTTCTCTTAACTGTAGCGGCAATTTGGCCTTTAATGCTCAATGCTTCGGCAGGTGTAGCTTCTATCGATAAACGTTGGTTGTTATTATCCCGTAGTTTGTGTGCTAATCGTTGGGAAACCTTAACGAAAATTATTTTTCCTGCTATTTTATCTCATCTTTTTACAGGTTTACGGTTAGCTATTGGTATTATTTGGATTGTGTTAGTACCTGCGGAGATGTTAGGAGTTCGGGCTGGTTTAGGTTACTATATTCTTGATACCCGAGATCGACTTGCCTATTCTGAATTATTAGCCGTCATTTTGATTATAGGTGCGATCGGCTATATCCTTGATTTAGGCTTTCGTTATGCAGATCAATATTGGCGCCATGAAAAATAACGATAGCAATCCTAAATCATTTACTCATTTAGCAAAGCTATAGAACTTACCCAGAATAAGTATTTTTATTAGTAGTTGATGGGCAATACCTATATTTAGCCTCTTTGCGCCTTTGCGTCTTTGCGAGAATATTTTAAACCTTCTTAGTACCGATAAAAACGACGTAAAATTTCTTGACAGACGATTGTCAATAGAGTAACTAAAGCAAGTAAAGAAGCCCCACCAAAAGCGGCTATACTTTCATAATTACTATAAGTTTCCTCGATATGTAAAGTTAAAGTATTAGTTGTGCCGATAATCTTGCCCGATACCACCGCCACCGCCCCAAATTCCCCTAAAGCTCTTGCAGTACATAAAACAACACCATAAAATACAGCCCAGTTAATATTAGGTAAAATGACTCTCCAGAAAACTTGCCAAGGGGAAGCCCCTAAGATAATAGCACTTTCTTCTTGATCTACTTCCAAATTTTCGAGGGCTGGTAAAACCTCTCTGACAACAAAAGGAACTGTGATAGTGGTAGTTACTAAAATCATACTAGGTAAAGCAAAAAGGATTTTGAGATTTAACCCTACCACCAAAGACTTAAAAACACTATCGAGGGGATTGAATAATAAGACGAACATTAAGCCAATGATGACGGGAGAGATAGTTAAGGGTAAATCAATGATTCCCAATAGTAGTTGTTTCCCTTGAAAGTTTTGTCTTGCTAATACCCAAGCCGCTACTAAACCAAAAATGGTATTGAGAGGAACGGCTATTGCTGTAATAATAAGGCTTAACATGATGGCGTGTCGAGCTTGTGGGCTGGTAATTCCTTGCCAATAACTTTGGATACCTTCCCTAAATGCTTCGTAGAATATATTTAGCAGTGGCAATAATACTACTAATCCTAAAAAACCTAAACCGATAGTAATTAGTAGATATTGTTCCCAATTCAATGATTTTTGTTTTACCACAGACATAAAAATATCAATATAGGTTCGTAGGGGCATAATATATTATGCGTGTACAGGGTTTTAGCCCTTTAAATAGTTATTTCAATTAAATTGAGACAAATTTAAACATTTTGTAGGGGAAACATTGCCCACCTCAGGGCTGTTTCAAAGTATCTTCTGAAAAAGTGTTAGGGTATTAGGGTATTGGGGTATTAGGGGGATTTTTTACCTTCAAATTTCAAGTAATAATAATAAATCTTGAAATAATCAATTTTTGATAGTAAATTATCAAAACTCATTACTTATTAGTCATTACTCATTACTTTGCCCTAACCCAAATTTTTTAAATGAAACAGTCCTGCATTGCCCACCTACACAAGAGGAAGTTCAAAATTAACTACAAATAAATTACAAAAACAATAATTTTTGTGTTAAAAAATTTCTAGTGAATTGTGATTATAACGATTACTCCACTTTTGTAACATTCCCGCAATAACAAGAAGTAATAGAGCAAGAATCAGTAAGACGATCGCCACTGCGGTAGCCCCAGCAAAGTCAAATTGTTCTAAACGTTGATAGATATAAACCGTTGCCATTAAGGTTTCATTGGGAATATTGCCAGAAATGAGAAACACAACCCCAAATTCTCCTATACCTCTAGCTAAGGCAAGGCTAAAACCCGTTAACACTGCTGGTAATATCTGAGGAAAAATTACTTTCCAAAAACGTTGCCACGAATTTGCCCCTAAAATGATGGCGGATTCTTCTACTTCTCGATCGAACTGTGCTAGTACAGGTTGAACCGTTCTTACTACAAAAGGGAGAGTAACAAAAATTTGAGCTAACAAAATACCGATTAAGGAAGCGGTTAAATTAACTTCTTCAATGCCGAATTGTTGTAAAAATTGTCCCAAAAAACTCTCAGGTTCAAATAATCCACCGATAACTCCCCCCGGAGAATAAAGAGACATTAAAGTAATACCCACTACTACACCCGGCATCGCTAAAGGAATATCAATTAATCCATCAGCAAATTTTTTGGCCGGAAAGTCATAACGGACTAAAATCCAAGCCAAAATTATGCCAAATATACTATTAATAAAAGCCGCTAATAAGGCACTACCAAAAGTTAATTTATAAGCATCAACGGCAATGTTAGAGGTAATTAAGGGGAAAAGTTCGGGTAATGGTTGTTGAGTAACTTTCCAGAATAAAGCACTCAAAGGCAAAATAATAATTAAGCCAACATAGATAAAAACTAATCCTCTCAAAAAAAGTTGATAACGAATTAGGGATTGTAACCTAGTAATGAAATTGATGATCATTATTGATTATTTAGCTGCTTGTAATGCTCGATCGAATAACGTACCATCATTAAACAATCTTTGGTTAACAGCACTCCAGCCTCCGAAATCATTAATATTAAAAATTTTTGCCACCTTCAAAAAGTCTTTTTCGTTAGCTTTTCTAACTTGCTCATTAATGGGGCGATACCCTGCTTGTGCGTAAATTGTTTGAGCTTTAGGAGTAAATAAAAACTGAGTGAAGGCTTCAGCTACTTGACGTGTACCTCGTTTATCCACAATGGCATCGATAACAGTGACGGGAAAATCGACTCTTAAATTAGGAGAAGGAGCAACATAGGGGAAGTCTCTGGGAATAGCATCATTAGTAACAATAATTTCATTTTCAAAATTAATAACTACATCTCCGATACGATTTTTGATAAAAGTATCCGTTGCTTCCCTACCTGAGTTAACTAAATTCTTGATATTTTTCACGAAGGCAAAAAAGTATTTATTAGCTTCCGCTTCCCCCTCGGTTTTGAGAATCGCTCCATAACCTGCCAATGCACCCCAACGAGCATTACCCGATGTTTTAGGGTTGATGGCGACAATACTCACATCAGGACGGGTTAAATCTTTCCATGTTTTGATATTTTTCGGATTACCGGGGCGAGTGATTAATACCATCACGGTACTAGCTGGACTTGCACCATTGGGTAAACGTTGACTCCAATTAGCCCTTACCAGTTTTTTCTCTACCAGAGGAGTAATAAATTCTTGTAAATTTTGAGCTAAAATATCGGCTTCTAATCCCCCTAACACTGCTCTAGTTTGGGCGGCTGATGCACCGTAGGATTCTTTAAAAACCACATCTTGCCCTGTTTTTGCCTTCCATTCTTTTTGAAATTCTGGAATTAATTTAGCAAATACGGGCTTCGCTACTGCGTAACTAACAAGGGTTAACTCTACTTTTTTCGGTCTTTGTTGTGCAACGGCAGGAAGAACTAACTGACTACCTAATCCAGCCAAACCAAGCAATACATGACGGCGTTTTATCATCTTTTTGATTACTCCATTTTATTTTTTTGTCTTAGCTTTAGTCGTAAGGGTTAAATATTATTCAACCCTCACAGGGTTCAATTTTTTTATGAGAGACGATATTGCTCAGATAATAAGAACTAAAGTCCTCACTACGAGCCAATGTAAATATTTTCTACCTAATGTCTAAGGAAAACACTCAGTAACAATCAATTTTAATCTTAAAACATTTTAAATTAATTTGCAAAAAAAAATAAAATCTCATTTGTATCAACCAAATTCTTCTTCTAAAATACGCCAACTTACGGATATTACCCCTTTTTGTAAACTTAGACGACTCGCAATCTGCTCTAAAAGTTGATCATCTCTGATTTGAGTGATCATTTCAGCTTCTACATTGACTTTTTCTGGATTATGATCATAATCTTCACTATGTAATGATCTCAGAGTTATATTACTGGCATTGAGAGACTGTAACAACAAAGCCCGAACATGAATCTCTTGCTTTCTTTGGCAGATAAGAGAAAATTGATAGCCTAACTGTCTTTCTGTACCTTGTAAGGATTGGGCGTTGATACGATGGGCGATCGGTCTTAAAACTGTATTAGAGATTAATACTGCGATCGCACCGAAAAAGGCTTGATAAATAAAACCTCCTCCTGCCAAAGTACCAATGGCGGAAGCACACCAAATAGTTGCCGCCGTATTTAATCCCTTAACGGTTAAACCTTCCCGCAGAATTACTCCTCCTGCTAAAAATCCAATACCGGATACCACTTGCGCCGCTATACGGGTGGGACTAGCATCATTAGGAGTTAATACAGAGAGAGTTACGAACAAAGCCGATCCAGTCGCTACTAAAGTACTGGTGCGTAATCCGGCCATTCTTTGTCGCCATTGACGTTCAAAACCCAACATTGAACCTAGTAAAAAAGCAATGGTAATTCTGACGGTAAAGTCTGTCCATGTCATAGTTTTGTTCTCTTATTTCTATATAAATTTTATGAAGCAATAAACCCTGTACCAGTTGAATAAGTTCTCGTGCATAATTATATAGAGCAAGGAGTTTAAACCCCTTGTTATCAAAGGCTTAGAGTAAATCAAATTCAGAATTAATTTTACTTACCTAATTATTATTCAACTTCAACCGATTTGCTTTACCAGTAAGTCCAATTTTGCTTGGTAATAAGGCTATAAGTGCCATCTCTGACGTTAATGCGCTCAGGTATTAGTTTTAAGTCTCGAAAGATATTTGCCTGATGTTGCAAGGCTTTGAGGGTTGGTTCGTCTAAGGGAATTATGGCTCTTTCGATGCTTCTTTGTTGTAATTCCGTTAAAATAATCGGATCGAGTTGGTGATGATTGACTAATCTTTGGGCGGTTTCTAATTCCTGTTTTTTCGCCCATGCCCCTGCTTCGTTGACTTCTTCTAAAATAATTTTTAGGATGTCGGGATAGTCTCGCACTAATTCGGGAATAGCATAATATAAAGTAGGTACTTCAATAGAAGCTCGATCGCCGAAAACCGTTTCTAAATCTGCGATACATCGTCCGGGGTAAGCACTACGCATCTCGGTTAAGGTGTAAGGAACCCATACTACCCAGGCATCGATTTCTCCCCGTCTAAATAGGGGCAAGGCTTCGGGTTGGGTGAGATAGATTGCCTCAATATCACTATATTGTAATCCTACTTTTTCTAAGGCTCGAATGATAATGTAGTGCGCACTTGAACCTTGATCGAAGGCGATTTTTTTTCCTTTTAAATCTGCTAAAGTTTGAATGGGGGAATCTTCTGGTACTAAAATAGCTTGTCCTTTGGCAATAGTATATTTGTCTCGTGCCACTCTCACAAAACAATGTTCAGCGGCTTGGGAAAAAATACTGGCTGTACCTCCCCCACCACAAAAGTCGATCGAACCGTTACTAAGGGCTTCAATTAAGGAGGAGGCGGAAAGAAAACTTGACCAAGTAACAGTAACGCCTAAAGGTTCAAAGTATCTTTCAAGGTAGCCTTGTTGTTTCAAGGTTTCCAAATTAATCATGCCTTCGGGATAGCCGATTTTAAGGTGTTTCAATTTTTTGGCTTCTTTTTTGGCGTAAATATTCGTGTCACCATTAGAGCGTTTATAGAATATTCGATCGAGCAATATAGCAAAGAGAATACCACCGATAAACAAGCCTACGGTTTCCCAAATACGGCGATTAGTGTTTTCTGGGAGGGTAAAATTATTGGAAGAAGTACTTTGAGCTAATATTACTTCAGAGTTAATCAATCCTATTCCCACACTCAACAGCAATCCTAAGCCCATGAATAAGATCGATCGACTTTTTTTAGACAGACTACAATAATATTTTTTCACCCCTAGCCCAGAAAGAAGAATCATAACAATACGGTTTCAGAAAAAAATAAAGATAATTTGAATATTTATCACATTTTCATTATAATTGAATTGAAAATAAATCTCAATATAAAATAAGGGATTTTATTGTCACCCCATCACCTTGTTTAGCAAAATCGAGAAAGGAAATTATTGATAATGGATTGGTTATTGGCAACCTTAAAAATAGCCTTCGCTACAGCGATCGCCACTACTTTTGACGATAACATTTATTTAACGGGTTTTTTCAGTAAAGTAAATCGTACTTTTCGACCGAAACATATTATTGTAGGAGAGTTAATCGGTTTTTCGGTGTTAGTAGGGGTGAGTTTAATTGGTTTTGTCATTGGCTTAGTGGTGCAATCCAATATTATTGGTTTATTAGGCATTCTACCTATTTTGATTGGCTTAAATAACCTACGGGAAATTTTACTAAATCGAGACGACACAGAAATAGATATATCCATCAATCAACGAAAAAATGCTAAATTTAAGGGTTTTGAATCCCGTCGTTTATCTTTAAGACAAGTATTGAGGGATAAACAAACCTATCAAGTCTCGGCGGTGACAATTTCTAACGGTGGTAATAATTTGGGGATTTATATTCCTCTTTTTGCTAATAGCAGTTTCCCAAGTCTGATAATAATAATTCTCGTTTGTTATGTTTTTATTTGCACATGGCTATTTTTATCCTATAACCTAACTCGACAACCCGGTATAGCAGTAGTTTTGAGTCGTTATGCTAGTAAACTATTTCCCTTTGTGCTGATGTGGTTAGGATTGCGCATTATTATTGATAACGAATCCTATAAATTATTTCTTTCCTAAGTTTGTAGTAACGGCTTTAAGTTCGATCGTCTCTTTGAGTTAAGATAATATTGATCCTTCTCAATGGCACATGGTTAATTCAAATGAAACATCCCCTCTACGATAAAGAAGAATTTGCTCGACTCGGAGACGAAATCTATGAAAATAAACTACGTCAACACATAGAAAAAGATAATTACGGCAAGATTGTCGCTATTGATATTCAAACTGGCGAATTTGAGATTGCCACAGACACAATAAGTGCAACTAGACAACTATATAATAGATTACCCGATGCCCAACCTTGGGTAGTGCGTATTGGTTATCGTGCAGTTCATCGATTTGGGGCAAGGAGCTTGAAAGACGTTGTATGATGCGGGGATATGTAAACAGAAATTATGAAGGGATGATTTCTTTGGTAATTAAAAACAGTAATAACATAAAGTATATTCAAGCTGTCATTATTCTAATTCTGTCATTCCGAGAGTAGCGAAGGAATCTCAACCCCTTAATTTTTGGTATAAGTGCGTAACTTCTATTATTATTTTTGTTTGTTTAACTTTTGTAAATCATCCAAATCCAAATTTAAAAATCTCACATCATCTTTTCCCATAATTAAAGGTAAATTACCATTCCATTGTTTAATACTTTGATACTGGAGAATTTCAGGGGTTAAAGACTCTTGTAAAATACGATGGGCTTCTGCGTCACCTTTGGCTAAATTAACGTTTACTTGGGCAGTTTTTTGGGCTTTTATCACTTGAAAACCTGCTTTTTTTGCTTCTTGTTCTGCAATTTGTTTCGCTTCTACAGCTTGACTAAATAAAGGAGAAAATTCAATGTGAACAAGGGAAATATCGTCAATTTCTAAATTATATTTGCTTAGTTTTTCTGTTAATAAAGTATCAATTTCTGACTTTAATTCTTCTCTTTTGATAATAATTTCTTCGGCAGTATATCTCGCTAAAACTGCCTTAACAATCTCCTCGATCGAAGGATTAATAATATTATCAATAATGTCTTTTTCCGTGCCAATTTGTTGATAAATATAGTTAACTTGATCGGGCTTTAAGTGCCAATTAAGGGCAATTTCGTTAAAAACATCTTGTAAATCTTTCGTGGATGCTTCCGCTCGAATATCTTGTTTTTGAATCCTAACACTTAACTTTTTCACTGTATTAATAAAAGGAATAGTAAAATGTATTCCCTCCCCTAAAACCTGTTCTTGTACCTCTCCAAAACGCATTAAAACACCCCTTTCACCAGCATTAACAATCAAAAAGGGGTTAAATAAAATCAAGAAAATAATAGAGAGAAAAACTAGGTTAATGGGTTTAGATAAAAATTTCTTTTTCCCCATAAATTTTAATTAGTATTTTTGTTTGATTGTGGTAAATTAAATAAGAATGTCATTAAAGCAGTCCATGCAATTCCTAATAACCAACCTCCAATTATATCACTAGGGAAGTGTACCCCTAAATATAAACGAGTCCAAGCGATCGAACCGACATAAATTCCTGCTAAAATCCATAGTAAGAATTGATAACGACTGCCCCAAAATACCACTAAAAGAGCTAAAGCTAAAGTGATACTTCCCATAGCGTGCCCACTAGGAAAAGAAAAATCAGAGGGGAAAGGATAATCAGATTGCCACAATTGAGGGCGCGATCGATGAATGATAATTTTAATGATAAGATTAACGATGGCACTGCTAAAAATAGTAACAATTAAATAGGTTAATAACCTTCTTTTAGTTTGGGAAAAAAGTAATAAAATAATAGGACTGAGAAATAATAAAATAACTTTAAAACCGCCCAAATTTGTTGAAAAAGAAGCCAAACTATAGAAAGATTCTCTAAAAGTTTGATGAATCGTTAATAATAAACTAATATCCCAAGAAAAACCACTGTCTTCTAAGGATAAAATATTAAAAGTTAAAATAGAAAAAGTTACCAATGGTAAAAGTACAGCCCAAAGAATTAATTGATGATGCCGTTTAAATCTTTGATAAGTTTTTTCAAGATATTTATTAACAGTTAATTCACTCATATTTTTACAAAATTGAACCTGTTAAAAATGATGGTAAAGCAAAATCTAATAAATTATTTTGCCATAAAATAACGGCAACAATAGTAAAAGCAGTAGAAGTACCGATTCCCACCCAAATATTTTTACTTAAATTGGATTCTTCCTCAGATTTATCCTTGATAAAATTAACTGCACCTAACTGCATTAAAATTATGCCCACAATATTCGATAACCAATAACCCACAATACTAGCAGGAATTAATAAATCAGCAGAAAAAAGACTAATAAGTTTACCAAAACCGTAAGCAATAGGTAAATTAAAAATTAAATCATTCCACCAACATAAAGGAGAAAGCAAAAAACCAAAGACAAAAAGAAAACCATTTTTTAACTTGTTCCAAGTAATTAAATTCTGTAAATTCATCTTAAATAATTATTAAAAAAATTTGTATTTAATTGTTAAATGTCTATTATTAATTATACAAAATTTAAAGCAATTTATTTACGCTTAATAATTTGATCAAAGATGCCGTTATCTTTAAAAAACTTATTATCAATGTTAGTCCAACCTCCAAAATCATTAATAGTAACTAACTTATTGATTTTAGGATATTGTTTAGCAAATTCGTTGGTAACTTGAGCATTAACAGGACGAAAACCAACTTTAGCATACTCTCTTTGAGCTTGAGGAGTAAAAGTATAGGCAACAAATGCTTCTGCCACTTTTCTCGTACCTCTTTTATCAACTACTTTATCAACTACAGCGATAGGATTATCGATCGAAATGTTAACATCTGTGGGTACAAAATAAGGGTCTTTTGCTCCTTTTTGTCGGGCTAAAATTGCCTCATTTTCATAGTTCAATAATACATCTCCTTGCCCTTGTTTAATAAATACGTCTGTGGCCTCCCTCGCATCCTTAGGTAATACGGGAACGGAATTATATACTTTATCAACAAAAGTTTTAGCTTGAGCTTCTGTACCACCTTTGGCTGTAACGGATGCCCAAAGTCCTAAAAAGTTCCATTTTGCACCTCCAGAGGTTTTGGGGTTAGCGGTAATTACTTTAATTTTAGGATCTGCTAATTCACTCCATGACTTAATTTGAGGTTTACCCGGACGAGTAATAAAAGCCACTACTGATTTAGTTACGATCGCATTATTAGGGGCTCTTTTTTCCCAACCCGGTTTAATCAATCCTGCTTCTTCAATTTTTTTAGTATCTCCTGCTAAAGCTAAGGCTACTATATCCGCTTCTAAACCATCAATAACTGCACGGGTTTGAGTGCCTGAACCTGCGTAACTTTGTTTGAACACAACATCTTGCCCAGTTTTTTTCTTCCAATCTGCTGCGAATTGAGGAATGATTTTCGAGTAAGCTCCTTGTGTTACTGCATAAGAAACAAGGGTGAGTTCAACAGGTTTAGGTTTTTGGGCATTAGCAATAGTATCGGGAAGTAAAACCGATGTGGACAAACCTGCTAAACCTGCAGCAATTAAACCAAGACTTTTTCTACGAAACATGAATAAACCCTCTTTAAATAGTACAAAATATTGTGATTGAATGTCGCAATTGTTTTATTTTTCATCCCTTCAATAAAGTATTTATTTTTAAAAACAATTTACATTCTTTGTTAAAAGAATTATAACAAAATCTCATTTTTTTTTCAATACATTTTCAAAGAAATCTTACTATAAAATCAAGGTTTATAAAAAAAATAGGGGTTGAACACTATTCACCCCTTACAAAATATATGATTGTTATATTATTGTTATTTTTCAAACTGAGAGTAGAGATAAAATGCTAAAAATTAATCAAGGTAAAAGTACCATTTTTCCAGAAGATGAATAAGCCTAATGCAATTAAAATATACGGGACAAATTGCTGACAATAGTTAGTAATTACATGAGCAAATTTTTGATTATTAATTAAGCGATAAGCCAGATAACACCAGACTCCTTTTAAAATTAAAAAGACAGCGATAATAATTAATAAACTCAGTAAATTACTACCTGCAAATAAAGGCACATAAACCCCGATATTATCACCACCGTTGGCAAAAGTAATCAGAGCAACCTTATAGGTTTGAGGATGTAAAAGTTGATAGAAAAAATTTAAAATAGCTCGATCGTGTTTAGGTTGCACATATTCGCTACTGATGGTTTGTAATTCGGTTTCGTCACTGTCATTATTAAACAATTGTTGAATGCCGATAATAATAGGTAAAATACCTAATAAACCAATCCATTTTGAGGAGATAATTAAGCCTCCAAAATAACCAACTAAACTTAATAAAATTAGAATTATTAAACCTAAATAAGTCCCAATAATGACATGATTTTTGGCGATTTTTTCTTCTTTAACTTGACCAAAAAAAATTAATAAAATTAATAAATCATCAATATTGGTGGCTACAAAGGCAGTAATTCCCTCCAAAATGGCAATAAAAACCTGATTCACAGTATTTTCCTATAGTGACACTTTCTTTATTTTACCGAAGAATGAATGTCGATCGAACTGAAAAATTCATCATCATTTCCCCTTCTTGGGAAAATTAAACTGCTACAGAAGTATTGGGGAAACTCTTAACACGACTAGGTTTAATATATACAGTTTGATTATGACGTAAGCCTAATCGATCGAACTTTTCTCGATTCAAATGTGCCGTCAACTCCCAATTATCAATTAGTAACTCTGCTTGGATTTCCCAACCTAAGTGAATAATACGTTTAACCACCGCACGACTACTATTACCATCATCTTCGAGTAATATCTCTAATTCATGGGGACGCACAAAAACCTCATCACTAGAATGATGATTATTTGTAAACAAAGGTGCATGACTGGGTAAGATATTGACTTCCCCGATAAACTTCATCACAAAAGGAGAAGCAGGATTATCGTAAATTTGAGCGGGTGTGCCGATTTGCTCGATTTTACCATGACTCATAACCACAATTTCATCCGCTACTTCCATCGCCTCCTCTTGATCATGGGTTACAAATACGCTGGTAATATGAACATCATCGTGTAATCGTCTTAACCATGCCCTTAACTCCTTACGCACTTTGGCATCCAACGCTCCAAAAGGTTCATCTAAAAGTAACACTTCGGGTTGTACTGCTAATGCTCTCGCTAAGGCTACCCTTTGCCGTTGCCCACCTGATAGCTGAGAGGGGTAACGATTACCTAAACCTTCTAATTGAATTAAATCTAGTAATTCCGAAACTCTTTCCTTAATATGGGCTTCGGAAGACTTACGAATTCTTAAACCAAAAGCAATATTTTCTCTAATAGTTAAGTGTTTAAATAAAGCATAATGTTGGAAAACAAAACCAATATTTCTCTTACGAATATCTACTTTTGTTGTGTCTTTTCCATTGATAATAATTTTACCATCATCGGGAGTTTCTAACCCTGCGATCGTCCTTAAAAGAGTTGATTTACCAGAACCTGAAGGACCTAATAAAGCCACTAAAGTATTAGGTTTTACTTCCAAATTAATATCTTTTAGAGCTTGGAAAGAACCGAAATTTTTAGATACATTATCAACAATAATACTCATTTTTTTACCTTTTTATTATTTTATAAATAACTTTCAATTTTTAAACATGAATTGTCATTCCGAGCGATAGCGAAGGAATCTCCTCATAGACTTAATTGATTAAATCAGTCAGAGTATAGAGTCGAAAAAAAAGAAAATATATAAGATTGCTTCGTGCCTCGCAATGACATAGAGAGTTAAACGTCCTTGATTTTCGTCTTTCTTTCGAGAATTTCCTTGAAAATCAAAGTTAAAGCACCTAATAAACCCAAAACCACCGCCGCACTAAATGCCGCTTCCGTTTGGTAGTTTTTATAGGCTAATTCTACAAAAATTGGTAAGGTTGCGGTTTGTCCGATAATACTACCAGACACTACCGCCACCGCCCCAAATTCTCCCATAGCACGAGCGTTAGTAAGTAATACCCCATAGAGTAAGCCCCAACGAATACTTGGCAATGTCACACGCCAAAATACTTGCCAGTCATTCGCCCCTAAAGTCCGTGCCGATTGTTCTTGCTCAGTTCCCACTTCCTCTAATACGGGGATAACTTCCCTTGCCACAAAAGGAAATGTTACAAAAATTGTCGCTAATGTCATGCCGGGTAAAGCAAAAATAATTTTAACGTCAAAATATTGCAATAAAGGAAAAAACCAACCGTTACGCCCGTATAACAAGACAATCATCAACCCTGCTACCACTGGAGAGATGGAGAAAGGTAAGTCAATTAAACTGACTAAAAATGTTTTGCCACGAAAATTATTTCTAGCAATTACCCACGCTGCACACAAACCAAATATCGTATTCAACGGCACAGCAATTAAGGCGATAACTACCGTTAATTGTACGGCTACGATAAATTCTCTTTGTTGCAAAGCCTCTAAAAAGGGTTGTACTCCCTTATGGAAAGCCTCATAAAATACCGAAACGGCTGGAATGATTAAGATTAAGGCTAAATAAACCAAAGCGACAATAATTAGCCATATTTCTACGGATTTAATTTTTTGCATAGCTATTTCCCCATTTTTGCAAGAAGTTAATTAAAAGCAAAAGTATCAATGAAACTAACAGCAACACCGTACCGATTACTGTTGCCCCTACATAGTCGTATTCTTCTAGTCGTTGAAACACTAATACAGGGGCGATTAAGTCTTGAAAGGGGATGTTAGAGGCAATAACTACGATCGAACCATACTCTCCTACAGCTCTGGAAAAACCCAAAGCCACTCCCGTTAAAATAGGAGGGATTAGGGGCGGTAAAATGACGTGGCGAAAAGTTTGCCAATCTGTCGCACCTAAAGCCCAAGCCGCTTCTTCGGTTTCCTTTTCCATTTCCTGTAAAACGGGTTGCAAAGTGCGCACGACAAAAGGCAAGGAGATAAATAGCATTGCCACGAATACCCCTAGACGAGAAAAGGCGATTTGGATGTCAAAAGGAGTGAAAAACTGCCCAATCCAACCATTGCGACTATAAACGGTAGCTAATACTAAACCAGCCACCGCCGTTGGTAAAGCGAAAGGAATATCAATCATGGCATCAAAAATTTTACGCCCTGGAAAGTCGTATCTAACTAATACCCATGCTAATAATGTACCCATTAAACCATTAATAAAACCCGCAAAAAGAGCGGTAATAAAGGTTACTTGATAGGCGGATACAGCAACATCAGAAGTAGCAATTTCCCAAAAATTAGTAAATCCTAAAGTAGAAGATTTTAAGATTAAAGCTACCATGGGAACTATTAAAATAATAGTTAAATAACCGATGGTAATTGTCCAAGGAATCGAAATTTTTGATAATATTTTTGATATTTGATTTGTGTCCACCTCAAGAGGAGGCTCATAAAATAAATTAGTCATATTAATAAATATAAAAAGTTTAATATTTTCCTAATAATCCGCCTTGCAATAAATTGACAAGGCTTACAGCTAAAGTAAGCTAAAGCAACTAAAAATATTTTTTGTTTAAAAAACTAGATATTGTTGATATTTATCTAACTCACTTTAGTAGAGTTATGCTATTAGCAATGAAATTTATTTCTTTGCGAGATCATTTGTGAATCCATTAAATGTATGTTAGTTGCCATAAATTGAGGAAGTTAAATTAACCTTCTAATAACCATCCTTCAAAATCCCATTGATTGAAAGGTTTTTGCCCTTTTTGATCGCTTTCCCACACTTCAATACCTAAATCTAATAAGTATTTAATTCCCTCTTTTATGCTGTCTTCTGTGCCTTTTAAAAGTAGGTTAAACCAACCATCTCTATCTCCTTCCTCTCCTAATAAAGCGGAGGTAATATTTACTTCCAAATTATATTGGGATGCGAGATCAAATATAATTGGTTTTTGTAAATATTTTGGCGGAATATGTAAGGATATTTTGATAATTTTTTCTGGCTTATCAATTAATTGTGTGTTCATAATTCTGATTATTTTTAAGGTTTATTATTTGCGAAGATTGGCAAAAATTCGATCGAACACTGTACCATCATCAAAGAAGTCTTTTTGTACTTGATCCCAACCGCCAAAAGCCTCTACGGTAAATAAATTATCGACTTTGGGATATTGCTCGTTAAATTCTTCAAATACCGTCTCATCCACAGGGCGAAAACCTACTTCTGCAAAGGCTCTTTGAGCTTCGGGAGTGTATAAAAATTGCACAAAGGCTTCGGCTACTTCCCTTGTGCCTCGTTTATCCACATATTTATCGACAACGGCAACGGGTCCTTCGATCGAAATGTTATAATCAGTAGGAATAACGTAAGGCTGATTTTCACCTTTCAACTTCGCTAAGAGAATTTCATTTTCGTAGTTCATTAATATATCTCCTTGTCTTTGTTTATAAAATACGTCTGTTGCTTCCCTTGCATCTTTCGGCAAAACTGGCACATTTCGATAAACATTGGTGACAAATTCCTCCGCTTTGGTGGCATCTCCTCCTGATTGGGTAATCGCACCCCATAATACTAAAAAGTTCCATCTCGCACCCCCAGAAGTCTTAGGATTAGCGGTGATAACTTTAATATCAGGATTCGCTAAATCTGCCCATGTTTGTGCTTGTTTCCCCCCTTCCCTACTAACCAAAGCCACTACCGATCGAGTTACAATGCCATTATGAGGTGCTTCTTTTTCCCACCCCGCATCGATTAATCCAGCCTGTTGAATTTTGAGGGTATCCGCCGATAAAGCCAACGCCACCACATCCGCCTCTAATCCGTCAATAACTGCTCTTGTTTGCGAACCTGAACCACCGTAACTTTGTTCTACTACCACCGTTTGCCCTGTTTTATTCTTCCATTCTTCCGCAAATTGAGGAATAATTTTTTCGTAGGCACTTTGAGTTACAGCATAAGAGACTAAGGTGAGTTTTACTTCTTGATTAGCTGTCGCCTGATTATTATTAGTAGGAGTTTCCGTTTGATTTTGACTATTACCACAGCCACTTATGATACCAGTCATGGTTAACCCAATGATCAATCCGCTTAGAAACTTTCTTCTTTTTTTCATCTTTATCGTTTTTAGATTTTTATTAAACAGTATCTTAACCTAAAGTCAAAATATTTTCAATACATTTTCAATTTATTTTTCTGGCAATGGTAAGTCATCGTTATTTTATCTATAGAATGAATAGACATCGATCGATAGGGAAGTAAAAGGATATTTTTATGATAGAAAGAGATTTAGATATAAAAAAATCCCTAAAATAAAAGGTTTTAGAGATTGTGTAATATATAATTTTGAAAAATGTGTTAAAAAAATAAGGTAAATCAATAAAAATTTCGATCGAACTCCATAGAGATAAAGTATGGAAAGGAGAATTTTAATTGTTAATAGAAGTTACGCACTTGTACCAAAAATCAAGGGATTGAGATTCCTTCGCTACTCTCGGAATGACAGAATGTCGTTAGAGGTGCGTCAGTCTTAGTTAATTAACTGCTCGATCGAATCTATAATTTTAAGAGGATTAAAAGGCTTCGTCATATAACCATTAGCGCCTAAATCGAAGGCTTTTTGACGGTGTAAATCATTATCCCGTGAAGTGAGGATAATAATAGGGAGATGTTGCCAATGTTGGGAAGCCCTTACCATTTGTAAAAACTTATAACCATCAACCCCCGGCATCTCCAAATCACAGATAGCAATATTAAAAGAAAGGGTACTACTCTGCAACGTATTCCATGCGTCTTTCCCATCACGGCATTGGGTGACATCATAACCAACTTGAGTCAAAATACGATTTAAACTGCGTCTGACAGTTACAGAATCATCAATCACCATGACAGAGATTTTGTCTTTCGCCATAGTTGTATCTATTTTTTGACGGTGTTGAGTTGTCAAAAGGGGAGTGAGATAATCGGGAATCAGAATAGGTACAAATTTACCATTTCCTAAGACAGTGCCACCGCCAATGTAGGGAGGAATAGCCACAGTATCATCAAAACTTTTAGCCACGAGGGGTTTTTCTTCCACAATAGCATCCACTCTCATAATTATTTTTTCTCCTGCAATGTTTAATAATAAGCCGATATAACCTTGAGAAATATCCATTTTATAAAGTTGATTATAGGGGAGAATTTGAGATAGGTTGTAAACGGGAATTTTTACACCTTTCCATAGTAGTTGATTATCCTTAATTTTCTCAGAAGCAAGGGAAATTACTCGCAAAACATTTTCTGAAGGAATAGCAATAACCTGTTGAGAAATTTTTACTAATAAAAGAGAGATAACATTTAAGCCTAAAGGTATTTTGAGTTTAAATTCTGTACCTTTATTAATATTAGTATCAACCTGAATTGTACCCCTTAATTTTTCAATTTCTGCTTTCACAATATCCATTCCCATACCTCTCCCTGATAAGTCAGTTACTTGAGAAGCAGTAGAGAATCCGGGTGAAAAAATTGTCCTCAAAATTTCTTCTTTGGTTAAGTCATTAAAAAATACATTACTAGGGAATAAACCGAGAGAGGAGGCTTTTTCATATACCTTATTTATATCGATTCCTCCTCCATCATCTTGTATGGTTAAAATAACGCTATTTCCTTCTATTTTGGCAGTTAATTTAATGATAGCAGGTAAAGATTTACCTTGTTTTTGCCTTATTTCTGTCGATTCTATACCATGATCAAAGGCATTTCTGATAAGATGATTAAAGGGTGTTCTCAAAATCTCAATGATATTTTGATCTATTAATATATCTTTTCCTTCTATAACTAATTCGACAGATTTATCATAAGTTTTACACAATTTTTCTAAAGGCTTAATAAAACTTCCCGCCAAACTAATAAACGGCACAAGACGCACTTTTCTTAATTCTTGATCTAAAATATTTAAAGACTTTTGCATCTCAATTAAAGTTTCCTGAAAATCTCGATTAACTAAGTCGAAATCTTCCCTTACTTCTTGGACTTGAATAATTAATTCTGTCAAGTTTTGCAATGCTGTATGGACTTGATTATATTCATCAAATTCAAGACTGTCAAATTCTGCTAAGTCTTTTTTTATCTCTTTGAGGTTATTATTTAAAAGGTTAGTTTGAGTAATAGTTAATTGATCATACATTGATTCGATTTGTTCTTTAACAGGGGCAAGAGATTTTGTCTTTTTCTTTAAGTTAATACTTGCCTGTTTTAATTGATTTTCATACAGTTTTAAACTTTCATAGTTTGTTAAAAGTTGCCCGACTACGTTGCTTAAGTTGGTAATTTTGTCAAGGGGGATTCTTAAGTTTCTACTATTAACGGAAGATGATGTTATTTCCTGTGTCTGTGTTTTCAGGGTTTCTATTTTTTTATCTTCTGTTTTCTTGTTAACTAAATTTTTTTCGGGGGTTTCTCTTTGAAAATAGCTAGAAAAAGTCGGTGTTTTATTCCCTTCTAAAAATTGTTTCTGATGACTTTCGATTTCTTCGATCGATCTTCGGATAAAATGTTCGATCGAATCCTGATTATTTTGCTGTAAACTGCGAATAACTGTGGTAAGTTGCACTAACCAATCACAATTTAAAGCCTGACCTAATAATTGACATTCTTCCAGTAAAATATTGAGACTATTAGTAATATTATCATCAGTAGCTAAAGAGGGATTATCAAGAGTTTCTTTAACCCTATCAATACAAGCAGATAAATCTTGAGTTAAAGCCATAGTAATAAAACTATCATCGGCAAAACCAATATCGATAACCTCGTCTTGGGGGTTTAAATTAGTTAAAAACTCATCTAAAATTCCCATTAACTCATCACTATTATCATCAGAAATTGAGCCAGTCTTTTCTAAATTTACTAAATTTTCTAAACTTTCGATCGATAAAGTTAATAACTGAAAAGTCGTCTCAAAATCGCTAATTCTATCCTGCTGTAAAGCCTCAAAAATATCCTCTACTTTATGGGCTAACTTACTGACAGTGTGCATTTCCGCCATCCCCGCCCCTCCTTTTATGGAATGGGCTGCCCTTCCTAATTCTTTGTATAAAAACTCTAATTTTTGATTATTTTTATCTTGTTGAAAGGAAAGTTTTAAGTCATCAATACCTTTGGTTAAAGTATCTAAATATTCTGGAGCATCTTCTTCTAAGAAACAAATTCTGGCTTCTTCGGCAATAGCGGCTAAACTAACGGCATCTAACATAATTAATCATTGAAAGTGAGTGGATAGGGGGAGGAAGGGGAGGAAGGGAGAAAGAGGAGGAAGGGGAAGAGAAGGAGTTAATTAGTATTTGTGATTTTTTGGTGGGGGGTGGGTTTAATATATTAAACCCCTACGTTATTCTTCATTACTTCTTGTTTCTTAATTTTTAATTTCTCATTCTTAATTCTTGATTCTTAATTCTTAATTCTTAATTCTTAATTCTTAATTCCTTATTGGCTGACTTGGAAGCGAGAGGCGGATTTCTGCATTTCCATCGCAACGGTTACTAATTCCTGCAATGATTGAGAAACAGTGTTTGATTCTTTGGCAATTTCTTTGGTGACAATGGCGACTTCTTCCATTTTTTTATTTACTTTCTGAGAGATTAATTTTTGATTGACTGTACTTTCTGAAATAGACTGTAAAAGAGTGTCAATTTCATTACTTATTTCTGATAGTTTTTTCAATGTCTCTTTTGTATTTTGCACTAATTTAGTTCCTATCACTACTTGTGTCGTACTTTGCTCCATTATCGTCATCATTTCGCTGGTTTCGTCTTGGATACCTTCTACTAATTGCTCGATTTCTTGGGTAGAAAATGTAACCTGTTCTGCTAATCTTCGTACCTCGTCAGCAACAACTCGGAAACCTTGTCCGTTTTCTCCTGCCCGTGCGGCTTCGATAGAAGCGTTAAAGGCAAGGAGGTTAGTTTTTTCGGAGATTCCTGAGATAATATGGACGATTTTGGATATTTCTTGGGAAGAATCGGCTAGTCTTTTCGCTTTTTTTGCGGTATCAGCTACCGTATGACGAATTTGATAAATATTGTTAACGGTGTCTTCGATGATGCTTTCCCCTTCTTGCGCAGTGAAACGAGATTTACTGGCAATGACGGCGGCGTTTTGCGCTGATTCACTGATTTGCTCGATCGAACTGGTGATTTCCTGCACGGAAGCGGTGATAATCTGAATAGAGTTGTCTTGCTTGTAGGAATTTTGAGCAAGGTAATTAACGGATTCTCGATTACTGACGGCGGTGTCGTTAAGTTGGTTGGTGGAGGTGATGACTTGCTTGACTAACCCTTCTAAACTCCTCATGGTAGCATTAAAAGCATCGGCGATCGAACCTACTTCTCCAGATACCACTTCCGCTTGAATACTTAAATTTCCTTTACTGGCTTTTTCGATGTCTAAAAGAAGGTTAATTACGTTTTCTTGTAAGTTTTCTCTTTGTTGTCGCTGAATTTGGGCTTCTTTCTCCCTTTCTTGAGCGATAGCTTCCATTTCCTGAGTATAGGTATCAATTTTTTCTGCCATAGCATTGAAAGTTTGTGCTAATTTTCCTACTTCATCTTTAGATGTAACTTTAGCCCTTACATTTCGATCGCCCCTACCAATTTTTTCTGCCAAAAGTTGTAATTTTTCGATGGGTTGAGTGAGAATTTTACTGAAATAACTAGCTAAAATTAAAGCTATAATTAAACTTAAAAAGCCGACAATAATTTGATAAGAAACACTGCGATTAAAAATTTGTTGTAGATTAGCTTCAGGAGTACCTCTCACTAAAAAAGCAATGTTGTCTCCATCAGAATCAGGGAGAGTTTTAATAGCAATAGTATGCCATTTATTTTCTATCAACATTCTTCCCGTAACTATGTCATTATCCTCTTTACTTATTTCTTCTAAAAGACTCGTATCGGGTAAAGGTATATTAGTTGTAAATTCTTCACTATCGACAGGTTGAAAAATTGAAGTAACGAGATGAAAGGTTTTATCTTTAAACATATAAATTGCACTATAACCGCCCCCCATAGCTGACATAATATCCTGCAATAATAGACTATTATCATTAACTAATTCCCCTGCCATTAATACTGCTATCATTTGAGATGATTGAAAATCATTAACAGGAGTTAAAGTTATATTCATTAAGACATTTTCACCTTCAATTTTTTCAGCAAAACTAGGGTTTTCGGCAATGATTTCTTTTTGAGGAATAATCACATTAGTTTCTAATACTTCCCTTGACTTAATCACTCTACTTACTAAGTTTTCAAGAATAAAACTTTGTCCAAATCTATCTTGATTGGCATTAACAATAATGCGTCCGTTTAATCCCACTAAAGTAGCGTATTCAATCCCCCTAGCCTCAATTTCGTTATTTAAAATTGTCCTTACTGTGTTTTTTAAATTGGGTTCAATTTTTCCCTCATTTTTATAACTTTGTGCTGTTTGAATAATGGCAATATTATCCGCTTTTCCTCTAAATCCTGACGTGATATTTTCTAGGTTAGCATTATAGTCGATCGAGATGATATTCAATTCAGAAATAGCCCTATTTTTTAATTCACTTCTACCTAAACTATCAGCAATTAACTTTCCTGCAATAACAACTCCGAAGGTAGAAACCAAACTGGCAATTAATAAAGCAATAAATTGTTTATAGACTATAGGCAAGTCTTTAAATTTTTGCAATAAATTAATATTTTGAAGAGAAATAGTAGTGTCTTTCTCCTCCTTTAAATTTTCACTGTTAGTATCTTCTGAGAGTAAATATTTTTTAGTAATATCCTCAATGGCTTTATTGGCAGTATCCGCAAAAACTTTGTCGGTATCTTGAGCAATAATAGATTGATAGACTTCGATCGCTTCGTGATAAAATTTTTCTTGTTCTAATGCCGTAGCTAAACTCAATTTTGCTGTCAAATCTTGGGGATTAGCAGTGACATTATTTTGTAAAAATCTAATCTCATCGGAGAAATTAGAATTAAAAGTTTCTTGCTGTAATTGATTCATGGTAGTGATTGGTTTTAGGTAATAAATTTAGTTAGATATTCAAAGAGAGAGGAGGAGAAATTGACAAACATTTAGGTAATATGTCGTAAATAACAATGAAATTTATTTCTTGGCTAATAGCATAAGTCGGCTAAAGCGAGTAAATTGAATAGACAACAACATATTGCTAATATATTGAAGTTTAAGAAACAATATTTATGAAATCGCTTTAGCAGATTTTCGCTGTTAGCTTCGTCAATTTATTGCGAAGCGGGTGATGTTAACCCTCTCAGGCTACTGGAGATTCTATTCTGTATAATACCTAGCGAGTCACAACAGTAGTCTTTCAGAATTTGTTTTTGAAATACCTAGCGAATCACAATAGTACTCTAAAGAGATTGTTTGTTATATTAAGGAGGCAAGTTGTGAGAGAATAAAATCATTGTGATTAATCCTTTTGATAGATGAAGAAGTATTTAACAGACTATTTTTATT